>CAYJDU010000046.1:0-7419 GCA_964369035.1 uncultured Methanomassiliicoccales archaeon
TACCGATCTACGACAATCACATACACATGAGCCCTTCTGGACGTAACGTGGAGGCGGTGCTTGAATACCAGGCCGCTGGAGGTACGGGATTTACACTCGTAACGTTACCCTACGCTGAAGTACAAATCATCGAGGGAAAGGATTTCGGAAGGTCCTTTGATATAACATACAGGATGGCCTCTTTGGCTAAGGACGCTACGGATCTTGAGATAAACGTTGCTGTTGGCCCTTATCCGATACTTCTTCTTGGATTAGCGGAAAAGTATGGGTTACAAAAAGCATCGGAGATAATGGTCCAAGGTATGGAGATTGCAGGGGATGCCGTAGCCGAGGGTAAAGCTCAAGCTTTAGGGGAGATCGGAAGGCCACATTTTCCCGTGTCTGATGATATATGGGACGCATCTAACGAAATATTGGAAACAGGAATGAGGATAGCCAGAGAGAATGATTGTCCCGTCATAATACACAGTGAGGCGGGAACCACGGAAACTAACCGCTCGTTAGCGGAAATAGCTGGCAAAGCTGGTTTGGACCCGGGTCTGGTGATAAAACATTCATCGCCTCCTTTCGTTACCGAAGAAGAGAATTTCGGCGTCATGCCTTCTATGCCAGCATCCCGTGACAACATCCGTCAGGCACTTTCTAAAGGATCGGACCGTTTTATGATAGAGACCGATTATTATGACGATCCGGAGAAACCAGGTGCCAGGATGTCTGTGAACACCGTACCGAAGCGGATCAAAGCAATGCTTGCCAACGGAATGATGACCGAAGAGAACGTCTTCAATGTCTGTGAAGATATTCCCAGATTCATGTTCCATCGTTAATAAGCTTTTTGAACAGCGTAGGGTTTACTACTGTTATGAAGGCGAGCGTGCTCTGTGTTTACAATGAAGGTTCTCAGCCCGGGACTCCCTATATCGGAGCTAAAGGATTTTCTGTCCTTGTCGAGGTAGATGGAGAACGGACTCTTTTCGGTACCGGTTTTAGAGGACGTTATCTAACCCACAATATGGATTTTCTTGAGGTGGAGCCAGATTCTCTCACACGTGTCGTGATATCCCACGGTCATGCAGATCATTCAGGGGCGGTCAATTCCTTGTTGTCTGAAAGGAACTCTCCTATCGAAGTATACGCACCTGTTGACGCTTGGGGTAAGAAAGGAAGATTCTCTAAGGACGGTATACAATTCTCGTCCTTGGTCGAACCTATGGGAAAACGGGTGGATGTAAAAGGGTGGATGCAGCTAAGCAAACATCTGTTCCTATCTCCGCCGATGTTATCTTCCGGAATATCAGAAACGTTCTTAGTGCTTGTAGGCGGAAATCGTCCGATACTCATAAGCGGATGTTGTCATTGCGGTCCCGATGCGATATTGGGATCAATAAAGGACAAATTCGGTTCATTCCCTAGGTCACTGATAGGCGGGATGCACTTAGAAAAGGTACCCAAAGAGGATATCTATCTGGTTGCCGACACATTGCAGGGTGCAGAGTGCCAGGACCTACATCTCAATCACTGTACTGGACCTAAGGGTGCCGTACGGTTAAGGGAGAGACTATCCCTTTATGGAGTCAAAGAGTTCTACGTAGGCGATAGGTTGGAATATGAGCTTGGCTTAATGTAAAGTAGGCGATAACAATGAAATTAGTATGGCATTTTAGAACAGCTTTGATGTTCGCGGTTCTGACCACTTTATTCGCTGGAATAGGCTGGGTTTTCGGTTATTATTTCAACGACCCAGTGATGGGGCTTGTGATAATGGTGGCGTTCGCTATAGTTATGTTAACGGTATCCGCCCTATTCTCTAAAAGTAGGGCCCTTAGGTCCAACCGTGTCAAATTGGTGACCGAGGTCGAAGAGCCACGCTTCTATCGTATCGTACGTTCCGTTGCAGAAAAAGCTGACATGCCAATGCCTGAGGTCGGGGTCACTGAGACATTTATGCCCAACGCTTTCGCAACAGGTAGTGGTCCAAAGAATGCCGCGGTAGTGGCAACAAGAGGATTGTTAAATTCCCTTCCTGATGATGAGTTGGAAGGTGTCATCGCCCACGAGATGTCCCATGTCAAGAACCGTGACATATTGGTGATGTCCATCGCTTCTGCCGTATCTGCCGTGATAGCATTCGTTGCACGTATGGGCTTTTACATGGCGATGTTCGGCGGCGGTAGGAATAAGGATTCAGGTGCCATGATAGTGGTGGCCATCTTGGGTTACATCACCCTTCCATTCGCAGCCCTCCTACTTCAGTTGAGCATATCGAGGAACCGGGAGTTCCTCGCAGATGAGTCCGCTGCTAAGATCACTGGTAAACCTATCGCTCTGGCTAATGCATTAAGACGCATTGAGAAAGGATGCGATAGCCCCAATAATAATTACAACAATCCGGCGTATTCGTCGATATGGATATCCAATCCTCGGGGAACCAGAAGATCATTGGCCGAGAGATTGTTCAGCACCCATCCTGATACCAATGACCGTGTGGACCGTCTGATGAGACTCTCAGAGAAATATGGGAATGACCTGACTCCGCCGGTCTTCGATTATAGTCTTGAGAGACAGTACGACCCCTACAAGCGTATATGAATCACTTTACGGGCTCCCATTTGGAGATCTCGTTCACTTTAGACAGTGACGATCCTCTCTTGATCTCTTCACGGGTACGGTCCTCGTGCTCATGAACATCTAAGGCACGATTGGCTACTTCCACGGCCTCTTCTTTAGGGACCACGATAAGACCGCTCTCATCACCGATGATCCAGTCCCCTGTCCGTACTTTTTGACCGCCTACGGTTATCTCGATGCCGATGCCGCCGTATCCTTTAGGTTCCCCTGCACAAGGAACGGCCATCCTGGCGAAGGATGGGAAACTCATCTTCCTTATGTCATCGATGTCCCGTATGCTTCCGTCGATTACGACGCCGACACAACCAGCGATCATGGCTGAGGTGGCAGCAAGTTCTCCCCAAACGGCCATCCAAGCCCCACCGACATCCACGACTATGACATCTCCTGGTTTGGCCCGGTCTATAGCTTCTACAGGTTTAGCCCAATCTCCGTTGGACGTCTGTACGGTAAGTGCACGGCCAACCATGCGGCTTCCATCCTTGATATAAGGGGTCAATCCAAGGATCACTCCCTTTTTATGATAAGCATCGGATATGTTACAGGTAGACACACGCGAGAAGGCCTCAAAAAGTTCGTCCTCTGTGTATCTCTTAGCGAGCTGGGTATCTACCTTCGCACCGGCCATCGCTTGTTTTACTGAAGTCGTCGCAGCTTTGATATCAACAGCTTTCAGTATTCCTCCGCCTACTATGACTATGGACGCTCCCGCTTCCACGTAGTCTCCAGCGTTCTCTGCGGTTATGCCTCCGGCCACCGCTATTGGTATTGAGGTCCCCTCAACTATGTCTTTAAGGACATCTAATGGAGGGGAACCACCTTTCATCTGTGCGTCGATCCCCATGTGAAGACAGATGTAGGCAACCCCTAGTCCCGCAACCTCTTTCGACCTCCTTACCTTGTCTGGGACGTTGATCATATCTACCATGATCTCTGCTCCGTATTTTCTTCCTGCAGAGACGGCCTCTGAAATTGTGGAATCATCTGCTAATCCCATAACGGTAACGATATCCGCACCTGCTTTCGCGGCTATCTCCACCTCGAAAGCTCCAACGTCCATGGTCTTCATATCGGCAACGATTTTTCTGTCAGGGAACTCTTTTCTAAGTAAACGTATAACGTCTGCCCCACCGCTTTTTATCAACGGGGTCCCTACCTCTATCCAATCCGCTCCGCCATCCACAGCCTCTTTGGCTATCGGGACGCTGCGTCCGACCTGCATAATGTCGAGAGCGACCTGAAGAATTGCGCACATAGGCGCAGAATCCCTAGAAGCTTATTTACACTTATTGATAAAGTGCCACTCAGCTCGCCCGTCTATCATCAAAAACAGCTCAAAAACGTTCATCACGGTGGCAACACTCTATACGCAGTAGTGTTTAAACATACTTCCCAAAAGATATATCCCTCTAATGTTGTTCCATTCTTTGCATGGTCAAAAGAAAGACGGTAAAAGAAGGCAGGCCTGTAAGGGACAAGAGCAAGATATCTGTGATGTTCATCGATCTGAACAACGATCTCCAGTCACAGATAGCTGAACATTATGCGAACAAGTTGTTCCCGGATATCTATCAATCCTTCAGCGCAGGACCAGAAGCTGACGTCGTGGACTGTGATATCATAATAACCATGCACGAACGGGGCGAGGACATAAGACGCCACAGGTCGAAGAAATTTGAAAGCGAGTTTTTGCCGGAAGGACACGATTATGATTACGTGATATACACTAATGCTTCGGTGTTCGACGAGTACGCATCCAAGACCGTATGGAAAGGTAAGCAGATTCTTGCTGATATGGGAGAACGTAAAGATTTTAAGGCCACCGACGACCATGAACTCGCAGAAGAGATGTGGGAGATGGCTCTACGTATACGTGATTGGGTGAAGGAAAACATGGCCGATCCAGAACATCTTAAGAAGCTGGTGTCTGCTTAATTCAGAAAAATGTATTTTTCCACGCTCTATCCTGGTGCGTACAATAACTTTTTAGCAAAGCCGATGCATCATGAAGAAAGTGAACACGGAAACTATACAACGGGTCTGGGAAGCCCTTAAAGACGACACGGTCACAACCCCAGAGGCAGCCGACCGCCTTACTGATCTATTCGATAAAAAATGTCCTGATGATATGGCTAGGATGTTTACTAAACTTAGAAAAAAAGGACTTCTGAAAGGAGAGGTCTCGTCGGAAAAAGGCGGTTGGATCTGGTGGGCTGACGACGAGTGCCATTCTAAGATAGAGAAAGGAGGAGAATTACTTGGTTAATTATCAGGATGGCGATATACAAATCGCTTGGGAAGAGATCCTAGCATCAGAATATTATCGCATCATGATATCAGGGATAGCCGCAGGATATCCCGATATAAGGAGTCTGAACATCAGATATTCAGATATCGATACTTATGATACTGATTTTGCAATGTTCGTACTGAACAATCCTGATAGATGTGTCAGGATAGGTCGTGAGTCCGTACGTTCCCTTATGCCTCCCACCTGGGACAGTAAGGAGCAGGTGAACCTAAGGATCGTCGGTCTACCCAGGGACGCATTCGTAGACATACGTCGTCTGAGAGCGAAGAACCTAGGGATGCTCATCGCCGTGGAAGGATTGGTAAGGAAAGTGACCACGGTAAAACCTAGGATGACACATGCGTCATACTCATGTGCCAGATGTGGTGCCGAACAGTGGGTAATCCAGGGTGGTATGTTACTGAACGAACCGATGATGTGCACCAACCCTGATGGAAGCTGTAACAAACAGGCCACAAGATTCATCTTAAACGATAAAGTCTCAAAATATATCGACACTCAAAAGATCGAGATTCAAGAAAGTCCCGAGGGCCTCAGAGGAGGAGCCCAACCGGAAAGACTTGCTGGATTCTTAGAGGACGATATCTCTGGTGCGGTCACCGCAGGTAACCGGGTGACCATGAACGGCGTTATCCGTTCTGTGGAGAAACCGGACCGTGACAAATCCACTGTATTCGATATCTACATGGAAGTGATGTCCATAGAGTTCGAACAGAACGAGTACGATGAGATAGAGATAACCGACGAGGACGAGAAGAAGATAGTCGAGATGTCCAGGGATCCCATGTTGTTCAATAACGTGGTAGCTTCAATCTCCCCCACAATATACGGGCTGGAGGAAGTAAAACAGGCTCTCGCTCTACAACTCTTCGGAGGTTGTCATAAGGACATGGACGACGGGACCTCGATAAGGGGCGATATGCATATTTTACTGATTGGAGACCCCGGTGTGGCAAAGTCCCAGTTGCTGAGATACATGAGCGGACTCGCACCTCGTGGTATCTACGCTTCGGGTAAATCCGCCAGTGCGGCCGGACTTACCGCAGCGGCAGTGAAGGACGATTTCGGCGACGGACGTTGGACCCTTGAGGCAGGTGCCTTGGTGCTTGCCGATAAAGGTCTGGCATGTATCGACGAATTGGACAAGATGACCAATCAGGACCGGTCCTCATTACATGAGGCCATGGAGTCTCAAAGGATATCCGTTGCAAAGGCTGGAATAACAGCGACGTTACAATGTAGATGTTCCATGTTGGCCGCGGCCAACCCCAAGTACGGCCGTTTTGAGGATACGGATACCGTACCCAATCAGATAGATCTTCCGCCGGCGTTGATGTCACGTTTCGATATGATATTCGTTCTGACGGATAAGCCGAACAAGGAACGGGATCAAGATATAACGGAACATATACTCAAAGCCCACCGTCGCGGTCAGGTCCGTGGGGTGAAGGAAGGGACTGTATTAGAGGGTGTAGATACCGCGAAGATCATAGAGGACACGGATGATATCCGTCCTTTCTACGACCGCGAGGTCCTCCGAAAATATGTGGCATATTCTAAACGTATAACACCGGTGATGACGGACGATGCTTCAAGGTTGATCAAGGACAGTTATCTTAATATTAGGAAGATGGGAGAAGGCGAGAACTCGTCAGTCCCTATAACCGCAAGGCAGTTGGAGGCCTATGTACGTCTTTCGGAGGCCTCGGCAAGAATGAGATTAAGTAACATAGTCACCGACGCCGATGCTAACCGTGCCGTAGATATGGTGGAATACTATCTAAGCAGGATAGCAGCCCCTGACGGAGGTCAGTGGGACATAGATAGGATGACCACTGGCATAACGAAAAAAGACCGTGACAGTGTCAAGGTCATAAGAGACATAATCAATATGTTCGGTCCAGAGACTGGTATATCGATAGAAGAGATAATCAAACATGCGATCGAAGAAGGGATAAATGCGGATGAGGTCCAAAAGGTGGTCGAGAAGATCCACAAGGCCGGCGACGTATATTCTCCTTCCAGCGGCGTTTACAAGAGGGCCTAAGATGATAAGAGCCAGGATACACAAGCACGGCGATGAACGACTGCTTGCAGCGTGCGATGAGGAACTGTTAGGACGTACGTTCAGTGAAGGTGTGGTAAAAGTAACTATATCTGAGAATTTCTACGGCATGGATACGATGACAGAAGAAACACTAGGTGAGCGTATGGGCTCTGTAACAATAATGAACCTATTCGGGGAAAGGACGATATCCGTAGGAATAGAGAAAGGATTCGTGACCCCTGAAAATGTACTTATCGTTGCAGGGATTAAGCATGCACAGGTGGTGTTACTTTGAGATTCTGTGTCAAATGCGGTAAAGACGTACAGTTCCCGGTGGACGGGCTATGTGTGGATTGTTATCTTAGCGGACGTAAGTTCGCCACTCTTCCCTATTATGTGGACCTGGATGTCTGTGCGGTATGCAAAGAGTACT
>CAYJDU010000047.1:0-7411 GCA_964369035.1 uncultured Methanomassiliicoccales archaeon
ACCTAATGTCCGCAGTAGAAGAATCCGTTGAGGGACGCGGTACGGGATTCCCTGTTAGGATGGTTACGGAATCTACCATGCCTGCTGACATGGTGGAGATCTTTGGTAAGAACCTTTTCCTTACGCCAGAGCAGATACATATGTCTGATTCGCCGTTGATGTTGAACAGTCTTTGGGAACTCTATGGCCTTAATATACCAGAATTAAAGGAAATCGATTTCAAACCTTATTGTCCCCCTGAGCTAGCAGAAGGTCAATCGATATTTGCGGCTATGACAAAGAGAGATTGGTTGTTATACCATCCGTACGAACCTTTCAACATAATAGTCAGATTTTTACAAGAAGCTGTTCACGACCCTCAAGTAAAAAGTATCAAGATTTGTCTTTACAGGATAGGAAAAGACCCATCCATAATCAAGGCACTTAAGGATGCCAGAGAGCAAGGTAAAACCGTCTCTGTACTTATGGAGATCAGAGCAAAGTTTGATGAGACCAACAATATCAAACTTGCTAAAAGTTTGGAACAAATGGGCATTCACGTGGTATTCGGTCCAGTGGAATTGAAGGTACATTCGAAGTTGCTACAGATCGTCCGTTTAGAGGAGGGACATCTTGTTAGGTATACTCACATGAGCTCAGGTAACTATAATGTGAGTTCTGCAAAGCAGTACGCGGACATATCGCTCTTGACTGTAAGTGATGAAATAGGCGAGGAAGTAGGCGAGCTGTTCAATTCTTTGACCGGTTATTTTGGTCCCAGAGATTATAAGAATTTGTTGGTGGCACCTCTTACGTTGAAAAGTACATTGTTGAAGATGATCGATAATGAAATAGGGCACATGAATGAGACCGGTAGTGGATATATCGCAATGAAAGCCAACGGACTGATAGATGCCGATATAATCTCAAGTCTATACAAGGCATCGATCTCAGGAGTTAAGATTGACCTGAATATTCGTGGTCTTTGTTGCCTACGTCCGGGAATTCCTGGAGTTTCAGAGAATATTCGCGTTGTGCGTGTGGTTGACCGATTCCTTGAACATGCCCGCATATATTATTTTGAGAATAACGGCGATCCTAAAATGTACATGGGGTCTTCGGATATGATGCCTAGAAATCTTATGGCAAGGGTCGAAACTTTGTTTCCGATCCTTGATAAAGGAATGCTAATATCGGTCAGGGATAACATACTCAATATTCATCTTTCTGATAATATAAAAGCTAGCGAACTGACTGCTGATGGGACATATGTGCCAGTGATTAGGAAAAAGGGCGAACCCAAGATCAGGTCTCAGCAGTGGTTGATAGAACATAGAGGATGCTGGCATGACTGACGGTAAGATAGTGGGTTTCATCGACGTTGGGACTAACTCTATTCATGTGTTGGTATCAAAGTTCTTTCCAGACTCATTGGGTACTCCGATATTTCATGATAAAGAGTCCGTTAGACTCGGTCAGAACCTGTTTTCCCAGGGATTCATAGATGAAGAGACAATCAACAAGACGATGCTCGTCGTAGGGCATTTTGTTCGTGTCGCTAAGGAGATGGGTGCAGATGAAGTATTGGCATATGCCACATGTGCCGCTAGAGAGGCTTACAATAGAGACGAGATACTAGACGCGGTTTCAGAGTCTGGCATAGACTTGAAGATAATCTCGGGGAAAGAGGAAGCACGACTGGTTGGACTCGGAGTATTCGGACCTTACGGGCCACCCGATAGATGCGTGGTCATCGATTTAGGCGGCGGTAGCACTGAAGTTAATCTAACCAAAGGTAACGAGGTCTTGTTCTTAGACAGTTTGAAGGCTGGATCTATTCGGTTCTCTTATGGACTTGGAATAGACCAAAGGGACCGTGTATCGCCGTCTGACTACAATCTGATGCTTAAAGAAGTGGACAAGATAGCAAATAAAACAGCGAGAGAGCTCAACGGGATAGGATTTGACCGAGCCATGGGCTCTTCTGGAACGATCATAAATCTAGCTGAGATGTGTGCTGCTCGTAGAGACGGGGATTCTTCATACATGACCTGTAAAGAACTTTCTGTTCTCATGAGGGAACTGTGTGCGATGACAGAGGATGAACGTCGTAATGTGCCACGTATGAATCCTGGACGTTCAGACATAATTATAGGGGGCGGAGCGATAGCTGAAGAATTGATGAATTTGTTCGAAATAGACAAGATGTTCATCAGTGACAAGGGTCTTCGTGAGGGGATGCAAGTAGACTATCTTCTTGGAAGCGGTCATAAGGAATTCAATCTAAGAAATTCATCTGTTGTAACATTAGCGAGAAGGTGTGGTTTTAATGAGACTCATTCTGCTCAAGTAAAATTACTGGCTCTACAACTTTTTGACGGACTAAAAAGGGAAAATCTTCATGATATGGGTGACGATATAAGAGAGACCTTGGGATATGCTGCAGTATTGCACGATATTGGAGAATTCATAAGTTATAATGGACACAATAACCATACGTATACCATTATTACAAACTCCAATATGCCAGGGTTTACTTCGAACGAAATGGAGGATATGGCACTCATGGCAAAGTTCCATCACAAACGATTTCCATCAGGTAACAACAAGTTTCTAAAACCGTTAAACAAGCAGCGTGCAAAAAATGTTAGGATGTGTGCTTTGATGCTTCGTATGGCCGATGTTCTTGATAGACACAGATCTTCACCAGTGGACGCGATGGATGGTCGTTTAACAAAGAATAGTGTGATCATAGAACTAACGTCCAAAGAGGACATGAGCATGGAATTATGGAAGCTGGAAGAGCTTTCTGACGCATTCAAAAATGTTTTTGGATTAGATCTAGAAATATGTGCTTCCGGATGGGGAGACATAATATAGGTCCCTAATGAGGAAACCGCCGTTCGCCATAATCATTAAATTTAATCAACGTATGACAACATTTAGAAGCGGGAAATCCCTTGCATGGACTAACGTCCGTTTCCCGCTTTAAATTTCTTTATATCCCTCAGGATTGATCTTGAGGGATAACCCCTTCTTTGACGCTATCTTATTTAGTTCTGGCATATATTTTTCAAGGCTAATGATATCGTTTTGCAAAGTTTGTATTGACGCACTGTTATCAAAATAGCGGAATCTTACTTGACGAATACCAGTCATTTTTCTTATCAAGAATTCCCAGTCTTCTATATTTTTCAATAACGTCTGTGTAAGGACCGTGCCGGTCGGTATACGGGTGGCCAGGCAAGTATCTTTGATCATATTTCTGGACCATTCTTTGGAAAGCACGTGTTCCAGTACGTCCGATCGAGTTATTTTTAAAGTTTCTAAAGGACTCAGGATCCCAAGTTCTGACGCTGCTTTTCTACCTGGACGATGATGTAAAATATCGTCATAATTGTCGCCGCATATCCATGTATTTATTCCAAGTTCTTCTGATAGTTCTTTTACAGCAGAATACATAATTTTTTTACAAAAATAGCATCTTTGTTCATCGTTTTCGGTGACTTCTAAAAGATTTTCCCACTTGATTTCAACAATCTTTAGTGGTATACCGATAGAATCGGCAATCCTTTCGGCTTCAGATCGTTGTCTTTCACTAATTAAAGGCGTATCGACAAAAATAGCATATGTTCGGTTTAAAGAAAGCATGCAAGCCTCGGCCAGATAGGTGCTATCAAACCCTCCAGAAAAGGCGATGACTGCAGAATCAAGTTTCTTAAGAAACTCGCATACATCGTCAAACTTGTTCACAACTGTGTTCATTTCCGCGAATGTCTTTAATCCTTCCCCAATATATACAGGTGTATGGACATCAGAGAGGTGCTCGAATCATATCGATCAGGGAAGATAGAGGTGGAAGATGCAGAGAAGGCCCTCCGCACCGACTACATCGAGTCTCTTGGCAGGGATGTGAACTTGGATCTTGGTAGAGAAGTCCGTAAAGGTACGCCTGAGGTCGTTTATGCTAGAACTAAGACGCCTGAGGCCGTAGAGAAGATTGTGCGTGCATCTGTGAAAAGAATGTTGGTATCGGGTGCCGATAAAAAACATTTCAAAGCCGTAAAGAACATAGATAAAGTTGAATGTTTTGAAGATTGCGGCTGCATCATAGTAGGGGGATTTCCCGAAGAGAGATACGGCCCCGTTGCAGTAATAACAGCTGGAACTTCCGATGTCCCAGTAGCCAAGGAAGCAACATTGATGATACGTATGATGGGCTGTCCATGCATAGAATTTTTTGATATCGGTGTTTCAGGTATTCATCGGCTTATTGAACCTATGAAAGAAATCATCGACAAAAATGTTGCAGCCGTGGTAGCAGTTGCAGGTATGGAAGGTGCTTTGCCCACTTTAATATCTTCGTTATCGTCTGTACCTGTGATTGGAGTTCCTACGTCTACGGGATATGGATTCGGCGGCGATGGTCTTGCAGCTTTGATGGGTATGTTACAATCATGTTCGCCCGGACTCAGTGTGGTAAACATAGACAACGGGATAGGAGCGGGGGCTGTGGCAGCAATGATATCCAAAGGCAGGACAGCAGAAAGATGAGGCAACAGACGTTTTTCGATTCGATGTCGGATATGAACGGAAACACTGACATAAAATCAGGTCTGTGTTCCATTTGTAAAGGTTCCCGTAGGATGTGCGGTAAGGACAGATGTCCTTTGATGATTAAGTTTTACTCTCAGCAGAAGACTTTGCCAATGTTAGACGCAAAAGATATAGCTGGATCTAGTCCACCTTCTGTCTTTGTAGGAAGACATGGATATCCAAAGGTGGATGTTGGACCTCTTATTCCGCCAGAGTTCGGAGATACGTCGATAATGGATACTCCAGAGTTATGGATGGGTAAAAGCATAGATGAGATCGTAGATTTCCGATTCAAACTTATACGCGGTAAAATCAGTATCAATGCTTACGATTTTAAAAGTGCTGGACGTGTAGTGGACGACATTCAGGAAATAGCATTAACCGAACGACCGTTGGATATCGAAGCCAAATTTGCGAATAAACCCAGAGGACGTGTGATACTGGATGATGAGGTACAACCATTCGGCCCCTCAGCAAGGATGACTTCGATGAAGAAGAGCAACGGAAGGTTCGAGAAGAACCTTGAGCGTAGTTTTTACGATACCGATCTAAAAGCTGCTGATGCTGTTGTGGCATCATATCGTAACGGGACACTTATTTCAGAAATCGAAAAAGCGTTCTCTGTGGGAACGATGGGAGTGGACAAAAGACGTAGATTCGTTCCCACAAGATGGTCTATAACGGCCGTTGACGACATAATCGGTAAAGATCTTCTAAGCACCACCAAGTTCTACAATACGATCGACGATTATCGAATATACCAGTGGGAGCAATTGGACAACCGTTGGTGCGTATTGATGATGCCTTGTACATGGAGGTACGAGCTGATTGAAGCATGGTATCCTAACACCACGTGGAATCCTACTGGTCGTACGATAGACATCATAAGCGATCATGAGTTCTTTGATGGACGTAAGGACTATGCACACATTGGAGGATGTTATTATGCAGCCAGGATGGCCGTTAACGAGCTTCTGATCAAAGAGCAACGTACTGCTGGCACAGTGATATTCCGCGAGGCTCATCCCGGATACGTTATGCCGGTCGGCGTGTGGAACGTACGAGAGAACGTACGTGAGGCACTTCGCACAATACCGTATAGTTATGACACTCTTGACAAAGCTATGGACCATGTGGACAGAGTGATGGATATTCCAAAGAGCACTTGGGTTTCTAATTCGGGTGTTCTTAAAGATTGGTATACTCAAAGGAGGATCGAAGATTATTACTGATCTTTTCGATTTTACTTCAGCAGATGAATGGAACGGCGTGTTCGAGACGGTGAAATGCAGACGTGCTTTATCGCCATCGGGACTGCCAGATATCGATTATGCATTGAACCCGTACGGTGGATGTGAACATGGATGCATATACTGTTACGCACCCGAAGTGACCCATACAGATTGGAAAGAGTGGCGAATAGTCCGGGTACGTAGCAACATAGCTGAACGGCTAGCTAAAGAATTAGTCAATTTACGAGGTACTGTGGGTATTGGAACTGTTACCGATCCATATCAATACGCAGAGAAAAGGTTCATGCTTACACGTCATTCTTTAGAAGTTCTCAAAGCTGCAAAGATGAGGATTCACATACATACGAAATCGGACCTGATACTTCGTGATATTGACATAATATCAAAAATGGATGGCGAAGTTGGAATAACCATTACGACTTTAGACGATAATATATCTCATATCACTGAACCGGGAGCTCCGGTACCCACTAAGAGATTGCAAGCTCTCAAAAAGCTTACAGATGCTGGAATAGACACTTATGCCCTGGTTGGTCCGGTTCTTAGATCACTTGAAGGCGTAGAAGAGGAATTTGTTGCTGCGATCGTTTCAACGGGAACTAAGCGTATGTGTATCGACAGACTGAATACGCGTCCAATATTATCACAAAGGCTTGAGCGCATGAATTTAGAAGGTTCCGATAAGGCCTTGGAAAAGATACGTCGTCTGGCTGAAGCTTCCGGATTAAAGGTTACAGATGTATTTTGAACGAAAGATCATTTTTATTGTAAAGTTAAAACAATCATATTTGTCTTAGCTTTTTGACCATATGCCTGCGTCCATATATCCATCGATAACAGTGTCAAATGGCAGTTCTTCCACCCATCCATTGCGATTAAAGATGTCCATGAATCCGACGCCAATCAATCTGGTGCTGCCGAGACTTTCTATTAACATTTTCACATCCTCTATTGGACAGCCTATTTTAGGCATAGCCAGTCCTCCTAAGACTACCAGAATGTCGGCATGTTGCAATTCTGCCTTATTAACGTTTATCGTGAAACCTAACCCATCCGACCACTGCATAGATCTTGCCTCGTCGGGGTTCGCCAACGGTATATATGAAAGTTCAAACTCCAGCTTCCTTATTGAGAATGCAAGCATCTCAGCTACGGGCGGACAACTTCCGATAGAACCAGTAAAAGCCACCTTTGAACCTTTCGGCATATCCTCGACACTATCCTTGAATAGACCGACCAGTCCTCCGAACCCTTTTTTCCTTTCACTGTTCTCCATGTGATGTCCTCAAGACTATCAACAGTTACGAGGACATTATGGTTACGTCTCATGTGTCACAAAAAATGTCTAGCATTCACTTCAATATCAAAATCGCGACCAAGTGTCGATTATGTTATTCTACCATGTATACATAGAATCGAAAAGACAGTGTTTTGTAACGCCAGTAAAACTTATTGAAGTCGTGAAGTGCTCTGAATACTGATACGACTTTCATCTGGCCGAGAGCTAACATCGTAATGGATATATTCGTTATCAATACAGATTAAAAATAATAATTATGAATTAGAGCCTGTCAAAGTAGTTT
>CAYJDU010000048.1:0-7374 GCA_964369035.1 uncultured Methanomassiliicoccales archaeon
GAGACGGCGAGCAGACGGCAGGTATAGTTTTCTCCAATTTAGAAAAATACATGATAGCTAAGTTGCTCGACGACGTTGGAGTACAACAGATCGAGGCAGGGATCCCCACTATGGGTGCTGATGAGAAGCAGGCCGTGAAACACATAGCTAGCATGGGTCTGAACGCTTCTATCCTAGGATGGAACAGGGCGGACATCAATGACATAAACACAAGCATAGACTGTGACGTGGACTCTGTGGCCATATCCATGTCTGCTTCTGACATCCATATTAAGAATAAGCTCAAAAAGGATCGCCAGTGGGTCTTGGATAAAGTTTACGAATCTGTTGCTTACGCTAAGGACCATGGATTTTACATATCATGTAATGGAGAGGATTCTTCTCGTGCCGATCTTGAATTCTTAGTAGAATTCGTGAAAACCGCGAAAGAGGCAGGCGCGGACCGTTTCAGATATTGTGACACTATCGGAAGGGAACAGCCGTTCTCCGTTTACGATCGGATAAAGTACATAATCGATAAGACCGGAATGGATGTGGAGATGCATATGCACGATGATTACGGAATGGCTACGGCCAACTGTATAGCGGGCATACACGCTGGTGCAAGGTTCGCAAGCACCACGGTGATGGGAATCGGAGAACGTTCTGGTAACTCGCCGCTTGAAGAGGTGGTCATGTCTGCAAAGCATCTTTTTGATATAGATGCAGGAATCGACACAAGAATGCTCAGGAAACTGGCTATTTTCGTATCCAATGCGTCAGGCCGTCCGATACACGTATCGAAACCCTTCCTAGGGTCCAATTGTTTCTCTCACGAAGCAGGGATACATGCTGACGGTATAATCAAGGATGCCATCAACTATGAACCTTATAACCCAGAGGAAGTAGGTTTAGAAAGATCGCTGGTTATCGGGAAACACAGCGGTCGTAACACTCTGATAACCGTACTGAACGGAATGGGTATCGATATTGATAAGGATGAAGCAACGAATCTTCTAAAAATCGTCAGGCGGGCATCCGTACAGATGCATCGTAGTATATCCCATGAGGAATTGCTCTCTTTATTCAAGGATATGCAGAGCGACGTGGATTTATTCGACGACTCAAAATCAGCTTAAACCCTTTTACTGGCCGTTGGCCAGCATCAAACATTTTTTCCATATTGTTTCTTTACAGCGGAGCCGTTATGTTTGCAGTCACTTGTGAAACATGAACGATCGTATCATCGGTACTCAAAAAGGGGCCGTTCATGATTTTCTTACGTACTTGTAAAGGTATGTAGTAAGTAAAGTCACCAATCCAGTTATCATGATTATCAAGTGATCCCCAAGTGGTAGCGGATTGGGTATTATGAGCAGTATGATGAAATCTATAGCTAGGATTAGCAAGATGTTGCTTATCCCTACGAATCTAGAATATGCCGAACGGGCATCCATATCGTCTTCGAGATAGTATCCGCGTTTACGTTTACCTCCTTCGATGAGCATTCTGTCGATGACCTTCAAACTTACCACTATGGCCGCGGTAGGCAGTATAAGTGTGCCTAGGTTCAGGAATAACTGTATTATGCCGGAAACTCTGACATTGACACCTAAGAACGATGATATGAACAAAGTCAGCGTGGGACCGTAAAGATAGAATAAGATCTCCATAACTGCAATTATGAGTATCCCGGTGTAGACAACTGTGAATCGGTTCCTGACCCGTTTAACCGATTTCGTTGAGAAAACGATCCTTGAGTAGAAGTCTGACCGAGCACTTTCTAATTTTTCTGCCCCTCTTGCTACAGGCTTCGGCAGATGTTTCTTGATGAACTCGTACTCTTCAACACTCCGTCCTGAAAACAACGGTACCAGTATCATGGATACCAGGGCTGAGAACACTACTGCGGTGTAGAACTCATGGGTCACGGCACCGGCATCAAGAGCCGTCTTCGCAATAATAAATGCGAACTCTCCCATTACAAGGAGACTCATGGCAGACACGAATGTGGTCTTGAAACTTTTGTTCCCTAAGAAATATGCAAAAGAGACCGTTAAGGTCTTCGCAATAATGAATACGATGTAGATGTAGAACGCCATGGATAGACTGGAAGACAGACTTGAAATCTGTATCTGCATCCCTACGTCTATGAAGAATATGGCCATGAAGGTGTTCTTCATCGGTTCAACGTCCCGTTCTATCGTGTGTGCATCCTTACATTGGGATGCTATAAGGCCCATGAGGAACGCCCCTATAGCCATAGAAAGTCCGGCAAAGGTTGATAGTAAGGCAAGTCCAAAACACATTCCCAGTGCGGTTATCAATAATATTTCCCGATTGAAATGTTTCCCCACCCAATCCAGGAACTTTGGGACCACTAGAAGACCCAGTACTATGGCGGCCACCATGAACACGATTATTCCCATGACCAACCATATGGTGCTGGAAGCACTGACCACACCACCAACAAGGAGCGGGGAAAGCATTGTTAGGATGATAACTTGACCGATATCTTCCATCACCGTTACAAGGATTATAGTGTCTGCAGTATCTTTAGGGATTTTTTTATTGGCACGTAAGACCACCGTACATACGGCCGTTGAGGAACCTGATATTATGGCGCCTAGGAAAAGTGATTCAACCAGCCCTAGGCCGATCAAAGAACCGGCGATATATCCGAACAATACCATAAGCGGAAGCTGTACAGCAGCGACCATTATTGTGAAACCGCCACTCTGTTTCAACTTTTTGATGTTCAGTTCCATACCGATGGCGAACATAAGTAGGACGAGACCAACATCAGAAAGTATGTTGACTACGTCTCCAGTTATACCCTCTGGCATACCCCATACATTGGTGATGATTATGCCTGCCGCAAGATAACCGATGATGGCAGGAAGTCTAAGCTTACTGAATATGATAGAGGCAACGCTAGCTAATATTAGCATTACTGCCATAATACTTAGAAAAGCGACCTCATCCATCATTGACCTGAATCACCATATAAACGACACGTTTAAAAAAGTGTCTAAAAATATATTTTGTCACTTTTTCTTTATTATGGTCATCACTTTTTTTCTTTATCTGAGACTATCACTTTTTTTCTTTGACTGCCGCCGGTCTTTTTCATCTTGTCCTGGTCTATCGCCCATTGGAAGTTTTCTAGTTCTGCAGGAGTTATCAATACTCTTTCTCCTTTGATATATTTCCTTCCACTGGACCAGTTCTTAAAAGGTGAAACCACTCTGTATTCGTCGGCGTCCATCACAATCTCACGTATGTTCTTGACACCTTTTCGTTCGGAATATGTACCTGCAGATTTCTTGATTAGTCCGCCTTTGACCTCAATGGTGCTTGTACACACAGAGTCAAGGAAATAACGATCGTGGGTTACAGTCACTAATGTGCCACCATAATCATTCAGTGCAGATTCTACAGCATGTCTTGAAGGTATGTCCAGATAATTCGTAGGTTCGTCCAGCACCAGGACGTTGGTCTCTTTGAGAAGTAGCAAAGACAGTGCGACACGAGCACGTTGTCCTCCCGAAAGTGTTGAAATCGGTTTTTCAACATCGTCCCCTCTCAAAAGTAAACGTGCTAGCATACTTCTGGCTTCGGATCTTTTTTCAGCACCTATGGCCTGTATGAGTTGTTCTTCTGCAGTAAGGAATAGGTCCAGTCCCTCATGGTTTTGAGAATAATATCCTATTTTGGCACCAGGGGCGATCCATAGTTCCCCTTCACTTGGTATCTCGCCTATCAAAGCTTTGATAAGGGTACTCTTCCCCTCTCCGTTAGCCCCGAATATGCCTATACGATCGCCCTTCATTATATCCAGCTCTATCCCACTAAGTATGTTCCTTCCGCCTAAATCCACAGAAAGGTTTTTTGCAGATATCACGTTCTTGCCGGATTTTTTTGCGGTCTGTATTTTAACGGTGATGGACCGGACCTCTTCAGGTTTTTCTTTGACTTCCATCTTGGATATTAGTTTTTCGCGGGATTTGTGTACGGCCGAATACCACTGGTCTCTATGGAGCTCTTCTGCGATTTCCTCTTGTGTGCGCTTTTGACTGGAGTATCGTTGATATTCTTTCTCCATCCGCTCTACGTCTATTGTTTTCTTAGTTATGAAGTCTGAATAATTTCCCTTGTATTCGCGAGATTTACCATGAGCTATCTCAGAAACACGGGTTACGACCTTGTCTAAAAAGTATCTGTCGTGACTTATCACTATCAAAGCACATCCAGATCTGAGCAGAAAATCTTCCATGAACTCTACAGTATCGATATCAAGATGTGATGTAGGCTCATCAAGGATCAGAAGATCACATTCTTCGGCTTGAACGAGTACACGAGTAAGCATAATTTTAGTTCTTTCTCCTCCAGATAGGGAGTCCATGGTCCTATCCATGATATCAACAGTTAGTCCGACCTCTTCGATGGCACCTAATATACGTCTTTTATCATCTTCGGCAGAACTATTGAGACTTGATTCAAGGTCAGAATATTCTTCGGCGATAGCGTTCCAATCTTCTATGTCCCCTGAGGCCATTTTATTCTCTATAAATTTTAATCGTTCCTTAATGCGTTCTATGTGCCCATAAGGTCTACCGAGAACATCCCCTACTGTGACGTCAGCCGAGGATTCAGCAAATTGTGGGAGATAACCGATCTTCTCCGTGTTCCTGATGATCTCCCCAGTATCAAATCCCATCTCGCCTAAAAGTATCTTCAGGAAAGTGGACTTCCCAGCACCGTTGACGCCGATTAATCCTACGTTGTCACCATTATTTATCTGTAGACTCACGTCTTCCAGGACTTTAACCGGACCGAAGGATTTGGTGATCGACTTGGCTTTTAGGAGCATATTTCGTCATAACGGTTCGACTAATATGCTTTTCCTCAAAAAGTCCCTTGGTCTATGATAACGAAATCGAGATGTCGGCGGTCTTTCATCGTTCCAAAATATTTTTTTAATGTGAAACCAAATTCTTATTTTTATGTATGTGATGATGGATTTGATGCTGGATGTATTCCGAACACTACGATAGATCGATATCCAGACCCTGTTATAAGTACCTTTTAACCACTTACATGAACAATAGAAATTTTTATATACTATGACTTACAGAAATTAAAATAAATACAAAATATTATATATCATTGCGTATTGACAGCAATTTAAATTAACAATATATTTAAATACAATTTTTTTTGAAAATTAATTATTTTAACGTATGAAGTCCCGTTAATGACACTTTTGACCCACAAATAGCAATCTCTTAAATAGCCCACGTTCCGTTTTTTTAATACCTAAGGTGAGTGACATCTTGGCGAAGAAGGAGGAATACGAATGAATGCTAGGGTGAAAGTTCTCGAAGATATGAAAACATCATCGGAGACTTGGAACTCTTTGCCTGCGGAGGATCCGGTGGACAGAGTTTTGTCTATCGGCTTGACCCATGACGAGATCGCTGAATGCTTTCTTATCAGGGTAATGGAGATGATAAAAGATCATTTCAATCCTGCCGATGCCCATCCCCTGCAGGTCTTGGCCGTGTTTAGGGTATTTGAACGTACCCAGTTTATTTTGGAACAATTTATCTCGGAAGATACAAATATCCATAAAGGCACAGCTGTGATGGACACGGTACAGGAAGACATTCATAAGATCGGGAAAGAACCCTGTTATACAACATCATTCGATGCTGGTCACAAGGTGATAGACCTCGACACGATAAGGTTGCAAGGTCATCTCGATATCATAATGGATATCGCCCCCGACATTTTCAGATGTTCCACATTGATGATCCCTGTCTTGAGTATTCAGGGCGGGGTCGTAAGGGTGGTTCACAACAAAAATATGCTTATTGCCATAATCTTCGGTGGCTCTCCATGCAGCCAGGGACAAGTGAACAATATCAGCGATAACGGTTATCTATCGTTGTTTGCTGGAATGATCATGTTATTCTCTGGGTTGTACACAAGGAGGAATAGAAATATGGCCGTCCGACACCTGGACTTTGACATATGGAGATCATATCACCATTTGTTGAACATTATGGTCCTTTGTTCATCGGTAGGTCACAATGGGAGCTAATAATATGGAAAAAAATCAAAAAATTGGGATAATTGCTGCAGTTATTATTGCAGCCGTAGCGGGTATCCTCATCTATTTTGACCTGAAAGCATCAGGCTTGATTATGGGAGATAACTTGCTAACATCGGTAAGTCCGATGGGTGGAGAGTCGGTGAACGAAGCCATCATGTATTTCAAGAATCTGAATATATGGTTCATGATCATGATGGTGGCTTTCTTGATGATATTCATCAGGAAGTTTGAATGGGGAACCATGCTTGCAGTCCTTTTGGCTACGGCAGGAAGCTTCATCGCATATCTGTTCATACAGCAGTTTGTATTCGGTGAAGTAAATTGGGATCAGGCAATCATGATCAGAGCAGCTATCTGTGCGATCACTATTGTCATCGGTATCGGAGTCTTCCTCGGACTATGTAAAATGTGGCAGTATCTCCTGGTGGGAGTTCTCTTCGCACCTGCGTACGCTCTATTGGAGTTCGTTCTAGGAAATCCAGAAGGATTTTTCGGATACTTCGCTACGGATCCCGGAGGATCCATGCTGGTTCACATGTGCGCCGCATACTTCGGTATCGGTGTCGCTATCGTTCTGCATGAGAAGAGGTCCTTTGACGAACCGATGCACTCTTCAACACATAGTGTGACTTTCGTTTGGTTGGGTACCGCAGTATTATTCGTGCTATGGCCTTCGTTCGTTACAGCCTTGGTCGGTACCGAATACACGACTTGGGGAATGATCACCTGTTACATGGCCGGAATAGGTTCGGTCATCAGTGCATACCTAGTATCCATGATAGTTGCGAAAAAGGTCGATCCGCTAGTGTACGCGTACGCTATGCTGGCAGGAATGGTCGCCATAGGATCCCCGTTACTTTCGGTAGGTCCATGGGGCGCTTTGCTCATAGGATTGTCTGCAGGAGCCCTTTCAGTGCTGTGTTTCACATATATGCAACCTTGGCTCATCAAGAAGATGGGTACCGTCGATATGATGGGTGTTCATAACTTGCATGGTATGGCAGGCTGGTTGGGTGCGCTATCAATCTGTGTGATCACGTTATCTGTCGATAACCTAGTGTTCGCAGTTATCACCTGCGCTTTGTCGATCGGTACTGGTGCATTAGCCGGTATCGTAGTCAGGTTGACACGTGGAAAGATGGACGTTCTAGCAGACGACGATACGGACTTTTTCAAGAACGAAGCACCAAAAGCGTGAAAATATAAATTTTAACTAAACCTTTTCTCTTTTATTTTTTTATTATAACGTAGCCAGCGTAGGAGATACAAAAACCTCT
>CAYJDU010000049.1:0-7308 GCA_964369035.1 uncultured Methanomassiliicoccales archaeon
CGTGTGCATCCCCTATAGGCTCTGACCCACATTCGTAGGTCGTCTCCATCCACTCCGTAGTTTTCGTAGGCCTGATAAACCTAGAGACATACCACGCCAGAGGCGCAAATCCAAGACAGACGACACCAAGTATCATCAGCGGAATGTATTCTACTATCAGTGACATTGGGGCGTTGCCAAGCTTTGAAAGTATATAACGATTGAGTAACTCGCCTTGTATATAACGCGCGAATATATGCAAGCGCGGGAACAAGTTATTATTATATTACCCAGATTGCCTGGGTCATGACGGTCAAAATCGGTTTTATCGGCACGGGGCGTATGGCCTCTGCCATGATCGGAGGCGTGCTCACTAACGGACTGTATGCCAGCAAAGAGGTTATAGGTTGTGCTCCCAGTGAAAAGACCCGGGATAAAGTGTCTTCCGAATTCGGCATAAAAATGTATGAAACTGCGGCGGAGGTTGCAGAACTCACCGACTTTCTGGTCCTAGGCGTTAAACCCATCCAGGTTCAGAAACTTTTCACCGAGGAGGGACTTAAACTTGGAAGTTCACATACCGTAGTAAGCATAGTCGCAGGAGTAAATATCTCAACTTTAGAAGCATATGTGCCAGATGCTAGAATTGTGCGAGTTATGCCCAATCATTGCTGTCTTGTAAACACAGGAGCCGCAGGGTTTTCTAGGGGCACCAAGGCCACCAATGAGGACGTTGCCAAAGTTAACGCCGTGCTTTCTTCCTCCGGCTTAGCTGTAGAGGTGGATGAGAAGGACCTAGATGCCGTCACCGGCTTAGCTGGGAGTTCACCAGCGTTCATGTACATGATCATAGACGCCATGGCCGACGCCGGAGAATCATACGGCGTATCCCGCGAGAAATCTATAGAGCTAGCGGCTCAGTCGATGCTCGGAGCTGCGAGGATGATATTAGATACAGGGGAATCCCCAAGAAAGTTGAGGGATAACGTATGTTCACCTGGAGGCACCACCGTGGAAGGCGTACGTGTCCTAGAAGAACATGACATAAGAGGCGCCTTCATCGCCGCTGTCAAAGCAAGTGTTGAAAGGTCGCGTGAGATGTCACGGGAATGACCCTCGCGCGCTCGCGCTATAATAATATGAATCATAGACGCTTCATTGGGAAAATAAGCCCTTTAAGCATTCTTGGAGTACTGTGCCATATCGGTCCTGTTTTCCAGACAAGGTCGCTCTTCTCCGCTATCGTAGAGTCCATCATATCCATCCCCTTCTCTTTTATGCCCCATAAGAGCCTCTCCCGTTCTTCCTTGTCTTGAACGGTCATGATGTCGTCCACCTCATGCATAAGAGAACGGGCCATCTCCGTCCGTTCGGTCCTGTTCTTCAACTGGGATGATGATATACGACCGGCTTCAAACTCGCACTGTGCCAGTACATTTGCAGCATCGTAAGATGTCTCTGCTATGACGTCTCGGGACATCAATTCCGTCTCGTAGGAAAGAGTAAGTTTCCAGGACGGGCTGTCCAGAAGCTTACGGTGTTCTTCCAACGTTCTAGCGAAAAACGTATATCCCCACTTCTTCGGATCCTCGAAGGCCATGCTCCCAGGGTCCACGAAGGGGGAGAACGGCGAGTTATAGATGAACAGCTTATCCTCTTTATCCACCAATGACCAAAGTTCCTTTGAGGCTCTGGCACTGTTTATAGCAGACTCACTGGATTGGAAAGGGAGACCGGTCATGTAGAACAGGTCCAGCCTATCGCACCCTCCATCGAAGGCATTCTTCACGGTGCTTTTGATCTCTTCGTTAGAATATCCTTTACCTAGCGGGAACCTTACACTTTCGTCATGGGAATCAGGTGACAGCTCGATGGTATAACCACCGTCGAAAGCGTGGTCCAAGGACCTGAAGAATTCTGCGTCGGCACTGTTGAAAAGTTCCAGAACCACATGGTTCTTTATGCCACGGTCTTTGACGGACCTTAAAAATCTTTCAGCATAGTCCTTTCCCTTCTGTCTTATGTCGCCGACCACAAAGACGGGGGCTTTCATGTAGCTCTCTATGGACTCTATGTCCTCAGCAAGTTTCTCAGGACTTCTGAAGGCAGGTCTCTTACGACATACCACCTTAGAGTTAGCGAAATGTGAACCTCCACATTCCACACAGTTCAGCGAACATCCTCTTACTGAGAGTACCATGGCGAGAGGGTCAGAATCCCATCCCGCCCAGGGAAGCGAACTTTTTATATCCATAGTTCGAATGACACTTTTTATCATTGTACCGTAATCGAATATTATATCATCCAAGGAATCTGGAACATAGGTGACACCGTTGTTACGTATCTTGCCGTCCCGGTCCTTCCATATCAGATTCGGAACTTCGGAGAGGTCCCCGCCTGATTCCAATACCTGCATCATTTTTACGGTGGGTAGTTCGGTACTATCCCCTCGCATCACCATATCTATCTCTGGACGTTGGATGACCTCCTCCCAGAAATAGGAGGATGTTAAACCTCCCAGTTCTATTATCGAGTTGGGGTGATATTTCTTTATCAGTTTGGCTATCTCGAACACTCCATGTGCATGAGGCATCCAATGAAGATCGATGAAGTACACTTTGGAATCCATCTTTCTTATGACTTTCTCAACATCGTATTTATCGTCCATAAGCATACGGACGGCCAGATTTACGATCCTTGTCTTGAACCCGGCCTTCTGAAGATGAGCACTTAACGTCATGAACCCGATTGGGTACATCTCGAACACCGGCGAGGACGGTATAACGTCGCTTATAGGACCGTAGAATATCGGTTTCTTTCTGAAATCATAAACGCTAGGTGCGTGTATGAACACTGCGTCATAGCCAGACATAATTCACTCCCCGAACCGCCTTCCACGTTTTTGATACGTCCGTATGGCCCGCAGGAAATCTATATGCCTGAAACCCGGCCAGTAAACGTCTGTAAAATAAAGTTCTGAATATGCGAGTTGCCATAAAAGGAAATTAGATATCCTTACCTCCCCGGATGTCCTCAGTACAAGATCCGGGTCCGGGATATCCGAGGCGTACATGTGATCAGATATCGTATCCTCGTCGATATCCTCAATCCCAATAATACCGTCAACAACCTTCTGGGCCACCCTCTTGACAGCCACAGTGATCTCCTGTCTGCCACTGTAGGCTACGGCCATGTTGAAATAATAATCTGAATAGCCTTTGGTCTTTTCGTAAGCATAATCGACGGCGTCACTTACGTATTCGGGTAACATTGTCACATCACCGAGGACCTTTATACATACCCTCTTTTTGTGGACGGTCTCGCTCTCCGCGAACCTGATAAGTGAATCCCTCAGAATACCCATGAGATACTCTACCTCTTCGGGACCCCGATTAAAATTCTCCACGGAGAAGGCATAAACGGTCAGAATCTTGATACCGTCTTCCACGCACCAATCCAGGACCTCTTCCAGCTTCTCGCTACCTAACCGATGACCTTCTTCTCTTGGTTCACCATGCTCTTCAGCATATCTTCGGTTACCGTCCATGATTATCGCAATGTGTTTCGGTACAGGATGTTCCAACACTTCTTTCCTAAGCTTTGACTCATAGGCCGAATATACTCTATCGGTCAGTATATTGGGTAATGACATCAGATCACTCAAAATCCTCTGGGACCCCAGCGGAGCGGAGGCCCATGTCAAAACAACCTATGGCGGCCACCGCGCCGATGACCCCTCGCATTCCTGTTACGGCGATGATCTGGACCCCGTTCTCTGCGGCTATATCTATGGCTACGTCCTTTTCGTAAAGTACAGATTTGGAGCTCCATCCGAAGTCACTGAGTGCCTTTGGTATCTTCAGACCACTGTAAACCGCAATCACCGCATCTTCCGAATAAGATTCTTTTCTAACTAGGTCCACTGCATATTCGATAAGTTTCGGAATATCTTGTTCCTTTACGGCAAAAGATACGGCAGTTGAACAACAATTAGTGGTCTTATTCGGTGCTTTTGGATTCAATTGTATGATTTTGTGGTCTAAGAATTTTCCATATGGGCATGATATACCAAGTTTCATACCGACCACCCATGTTGCACCTTCTTCCCTTGTATCCGTGTCATCTATCCCGATGATCAAACGTACGAGTTTCGAAGTAACGATCTCAACGGAGGCCTCGTGGGCCCCCCCTAATTTGAAATTGTCCGGATAGATGGTCTCTATCACGTCCTCGAATTGGGGTATGGATGCGCCGATACCTACGGAGGCTCCGGCCAATCCTTTCCATTTCGTATACACGCGATCACCCTGGATCCTTAACGAAGATACTCCTTGACCACCGAGTTGCTCTGAAACTGGTCCGAAGTTCAGTTCCCTTTCACCTATGATGGTGTTCATGATGAGGGTGTGACCATCTATGTCTATGTCCTCGATTATTCCCCCAGCACGTCTACGGTTGATCACGTCCCATTCCGCCTGACCTCTTGAAGAACATACCTCTATGATCTGTGCCACACCGTTCTCTTCGTCCACCATGGTGTAGAAACCATGGCAGAACATAGGTCCGTATTTTTCCTTGACCTGGTCAGGCCTCAGGACGATAGGCATTCATTCATCCCTTTCCGCGTTACCGGACTCTTCCGATTCCTCGGATTCGTCGTCGTAATCATCATCGTAATCGTCTTCTGGTTCCTCTGCGATCGACAAACATGACGGCGGCACTTTACCGCATAGGAAAACTGTCTTAGCTGCTTTTCCCACTGGGAATCCTTCTTCTCCACAACCGTAAGTATCGATGGCTAGAATCACCGGATCCTCGCTTCTCACAGAGCCTGCTGTGACGGCATCATCATATGTTAACGAAAGATGAACCATGGCACGGTCCGTAGGCATAAGCCCTGTTTCTAAAATGATCTCCACCTCTTCGTCGGTGGCGGGGTAATACAACTCCTCAGGTATATTTTCCGTAGGAAGATTCAGATCTAGTTCTATGGTGTGACCGTAAGTCGCCCTTACATCGGGGCCAGAGATCTGGTATCTCCCCTTGGGGTCGGTATCTACCATGGCCTCCACATGATGGGGGCGTATCCACTTCCACCTGTTCTGGTCATTACCTTTGACCATTGACACGATATCGCGGATGTCCACAAAACCCTGCTCATCCATATCGGGGTCACCGTTAGCGTGTCTCAGGATGGCTGCCATTCTTCTTCCGAGCCTCTCTACTTCGAAATCGCTCATGATGAATTTGCCTTCCTCTCCACAGAGCGGGCAATCCTCATCACGGAAATATCCATGTTCTTCGCACTCACGTATCATTGGCTACACCTCATTTCAAAGACCTTCTCCGCCGCATGGACGGTGTTGGCCATAAGCATACATATTGTCATCGGCCCGACGCCCCCTGGTACAGGAGTTATCGCCGATGCTTTTTCTTTCACAGTTTCGAAATCTACGTCACCTACGAGACGAGTTCCGCTCTTTTTAGTTGAATCTGGAATATGATTGGTTCCGACGTCTATAACGACGGCTCCTTCTTTTATCATGTCTTCAGTGATGAACTTTGCCTTACCGATAGCAACAATCAGTATATCGGCCTGACGAGTGAATGAGGCTATATCCTCGGTTTTAGAATGAACCACAGTAACCGTAGAATTAGCACCTTCGGATTTTTGCATCATCATTGCAGCCATGGGTTTTCCTACTATGTTGCTTCTTCCCACGATGACCACGTGCTTGCCTTTTGTCTCTACGCCAGAACGAATGAGCATCTGCTGAACTCCTGCAGGCGTCGCTGGAAGGAAATAAGGTTCTCCAACTAACATTCGTCCTACATTGGAAGGGTGAAAGCAATCAACATCTTTCAACGGATCTATCGCATTGATGATTGCGTTTTCATCTATGTGTTTAGGTAACGGTAATTGCACCAAATAACCATGAATGTTAGGATTCTTGTTTAATTCGTCTACTTTAGCAAGAAGTTCGGCCTGTGTTGTGACCTCTGGCATAATGAACGTATCAGAGTGCATGTTAAGCTCTTGACACTTTTTTCCTTTCATACTAACGTAGGTTTGAGATGCAGGATCATCACCGACTAAAACCACGCCTAGACCTGGCGTAATCCCTTTAAGTTTAAGCGCCACTATTCTAGCTTCAAGCTCTCCGTAGATCTCCTTGGAGACTTCTTTGCCTAGAATCAAATCGGCGGTCATAGTATCCTTGAACGAACCGCGCTTTATATTTATTCCCTTAATGCGCGCGAGAAATTTTCTACTGCTTCCGGGATAGTTTCTGCTTTGAAACCGTTGTCTAGAATCTGACTTATCACTTGTCTAACGTTTTCTTTATTTTTTTCGATGGCTTCTTTTGACATACGTCCGCTTTCTATACATTCAGTCATGTGCCAGCTATGAGTGGCTAAAACAAATATTCCGTTTTTTACTAATGATGCCATTTCTATATAATCAGAAGGACAGCGTTTACCTTCATGCATCGGCCATAGATACCCTACAATTTTATTTCCTTTCTTATCTAAACTTACTGGCACAGGTACTTCGATCAATCCATCGATCTCATAAGGAGTCATACAACCTTCCAGAGTTTTATAGTTCGAAGAATCGTATTTAATTCCTATTTCTCTAAGTATGCTAGGTACTTCAGGAGACATCTTCATGTACGGCATCCTAGAACATCTGGGTCTTACGCCTAATACGTCCGCGATAGTATCGCTGGATTTTAGTAAAATCTTCTTTTTACCGCCAGGTGGAAACGTTTCCGTAAAATCTTCGTGATCAAAACCATGTATGCCTACTTCACGACCGGTTAATGATTGAGCGCCTATATTCATCAGAGTCCTTCCCTCTGCGAAATATGTTGCCTTAACGCCCATCTCGTCAAGCATGTTCGTAAGAATATCAAGCCCCTGGGCAGAAGAGCTATATCTAGGCGATGTGCCAGATCCTCTATCCGTAGAGCCTGCTTGACTCATTCCCGATATGGGAATATTGACATCCCTATCGACATCCACCGTTAGGCAGAATGAACGCATACTCACATCAAGTTAGGTGCTGTGACGTGTTTTATCAACATTCCTTCAATCTCTATCGGGTTGTGTCTTTCAGCTATTTCTACGGCACGTTTCAACTTGGATTCGTTATCGGCGTATAATTCGAATAAAACACTTCCTAATTCGACTCTCTGGCCTTTCTTACGATATAACAGTATACCTGCTCCCTTGTCATTGGGGGAACCTGTGGCTCTAGCAATTATCACCATATTCTTGTTGTTGATATTGTGAACGTAACCGCTCTTAGTCGAACGAATCCCGGCC
>CAYJDU010000050.1:0-7035 GCA_964369035.1 uncultured Methanomassiliicoccales archaeon
ATTTCATAGGTACGTTCTATCCCAAGGACGTTAAATGCTCCCCGCCAAGCGATGTGATAAACGCTTCCATCGAAGATCCGATGGGTTCCGAGAACCTTCAAGAGTTCTTGAAAGGTGGAAAAGACATCGTATTCATACTCAATGACGGCACCCGTCCTACGCCTACCGCGAAAGTTCTTGATGCGCTATCGGAAAAAATGGACCTACGGGATGCCAGATACATTATAGCTACCGGTAATCACCGTGCTCCCAACGAAGAAGAATACGACTTCATATTCGGCTCACACTACAATGACCTGAAAGACCGTATCATAGTTCATGACGCACACAAATCGGAATGCGTCAATCTAGGTACATCAAAGAACGGGACCCCGATGAATGTCAATAAGATCGCCGTGGATTCCGATCGTCTAGTGATAATAACAAGTGTAGAGCCTCATTATTTTGCGGGGTACACAGGAGGGCGTAAATCTTTCTTGCCGGGAGTGGCATCTTTTGAGACCATCGAGACCAACCATAAGTTAGCCATGAACATAGAGGCCCAATCCCTTGTCCTTGAAGGGAATCCCGTACATGAAGATATGATGGATGCACTTAATGCCGTCAAAGGAAAGAAGATATTCTCGATACAGATGGTCCTAGATAGACATCAGAACATCTACCAGACCGTAAGCGGTGACCTTAACCAAGCCTTCGCTAAAGCCGTGGAATATGCCAATGAAGTATTCTCGGTAGTCATACCTAGGAAAGCCGACGTCGTCATCTCGGTTGCCCCATACCCGATGGATGTGGACCTTTATCAGTCGCAAAAGGCACTGGACAACGGAAAATGGGCATTGAAAGAGGGTGGAAGGATACTGATGGTATCAAAATGCCGTGATGGGATAGGTAGCGATACGTTCCTTAAACAGCTTTCCAGCTCTAACGATCCAAACAAAGTACTTGAGAATATAAAGAAGGAGTACAAGCTAGGATATCATAAAGCCGCCAAGATGGCAGAGATTATGACCTGGGCCCACGTATGTGCGGTTACCGACCTGGATCCAGAGATACTATCGAAAGCTAATATCACACCGTTCAAAACGGTACAGGACGCAGTAGACTTCGTGTTGAATGAAAACCCAGATGCAGAGTTCCTCGCGTTGATGGAAGGAAGCGTCACTATACCAAGAGTTGAATGAAAATGAGTGAATTCAAAACAGATAACCTAGAGAAGGTAAGGAAAGCCGTTAACGTATGTACCATGTGCGGATTCTGTAAAAGCGTCTGCCCCTCTTTCAAAGAAGTGGGATGGGATACGGACTCGTCCAGAGGACGTATCACGTTGATATACGGAATAATGAACGGCGACGTTCCCGTGGACGACTCTGTCCTAAAAAGCCTGTATACATGTACCACCTGTGCCGACTGCGTGAGAAGATGTCCATCCGGCGTGGACGTGGTGGATATCGTGGAAACCTGCCGTGCGGACCTTGTGAAGAACGGCCATATGCTCGATAAACACAAGGCTATGAGCGACAGCATCGTGAAATTCGGAAATCCTTATCGCGAGGAAAAGACTGTTGTCGATACTTTAGGGTTAAAGAAACACAGGTCAGACATAGGGTACTACGTAGGATGTACCGCCACATACCGTTCGGACGAGATTTCCAAAGCAACGATCTCGATACTTAACAAGCTAAACGTGGATTTCACCATCGTGGACGAAGTATGCTGTGGCTCAGTTCTACAAAGGGTCGGATACGACCAAGAATATATCACGAACATGTTCAAGAAGAACATCGAAGGCATCAAAGCATTAGGAGTTAAGACCGTAGTGTTCTCCTGTGCTGGATGTTACCGTATGTTCAAGGTCGAGTACCCCAAGTATGTGGACGTTCCCTTCGAAGTCCTACATGTTACGGAGTTCCTTGCTAAGATTGACATGAAACTGAAACCGATGACCGACGTCAAGGCTACATACCACGACCCTTGCCATCTAGGCAGACATTGTGGGCTCTACGATGCACCTAGAGAAGTTATCGCTAAGATACCTGAGCTCCAGTTCAAAGAAATGGAATACACCCGGGAAAAGAGCCACTGTTGCGGAGGCGGTGGCGGAGTAAGAAGTGCATTCCCTAAAGAATCCCTTGGTATCGCAGCTACTAGGTTAGATGAAGCGAAAGATTGTGATATGATCATCACCACCTGTCCGTTCTGTGTCAACAATCTCTTATCCGGACGAGAGGACCGGGACATCGAGGTAGTAGACCTTGTGGAGCTTATCGATAAACTGTTGTGATAGGTATGCTTCGAACCAAATGGAGCAAGGGTTGGATAACATACGAAGAGCCTATTATAATGGGCATCGTAAATGTCACGCCTGACTCCTTTTCGGACGGTAGAGGACACACTGACCTAAACTCTATCGTAGCGCAGGCGTTCCGTCTTATAGACGATGGGGCAAATATCATAGACATAGGCGGGGAATCCACACGTCCTGGTTGGACCCCCGTCTCATCAGAAGAAGAGATACAAAGGCTGATACCTGCGATAAGTGGGATATCTTCGTCCTGCGATGTGCCGATATCCGTAGATACTATGAAAACAGAAGTAGCTCAGGCGGCTATTGAAGCAGGAGCCAATATCATTAACGATGTGTACGGACTTAGATGGGAAGGCATGGTAGAACTGGCGACCTCAACAGATGTGCCAGTTATAATTAATCACATCAACGGGAATTTGGATACGATGCATTCCGACATCATGGTCGGAAACGTTCTTCCGCAGATAAAAGAATTTTTCAAGAAAAGAGTCGAAGTTGCTTTGGACGGCGGAATAAAAAAGAACCGAATAATCCTTGACCCTGGTTTAGGTTTTGGAAAAACCAATACACAAAACATGGAGGTCCTACAGAGCTCGTTCTACTTCGAAGGAGAATATCCTATTCTTGTCGGTCCTTCGAGAAAAAGATTCCTCGCAACAGCATTAGGATCCAGTGATGACAAAGCGTCTGCGAAGGCTGCTGTGATAGCAGCGGATAATGGGTCCCATATCCTAAGAGTTCATAACGTAAAAGCAACGAAGAACGCTTTATCACAGAAGGTAAATCACCAAAGATAAGCCAACGACGGCTACTATTGCTAGAACAAAAAAGATATTGGTCCTTCTGGACTCTCTTTTTACTTTATTGGTAAACAGCATTTTACATTCCTCCGAACAATATTCGTCATCGAACGATATAGGATCGCCACAGAAATTGCAATGGGAATGTTCAGGAAGTGCCATGAGGCTGGAATGTTGTTCAGTGTATAAATCTGACCGTGTCTACATTGTTCAGATTAAAAAAATAAAAGGGCTTTGCACGCATTTTTTTATAAAAATGACTGATGATCTACCTGGCCCATCAGATATATTATTGATCTGAATCGCTAATAGCCTTATCAGCAATCGCGATTATTATCTCATTTATTAAATCCTCTTTAGGCTCAACGTCGAATATAGTGGCACATATGATTTTGTGTCCAATTTCGTAACCGGATTCAAGGGGGATCAAACCCCATGAGATTTCATCCATTATCTGAATAACAGCTGAAACGGATGCAATGATAGAACTGTCGGAAGACACTAGGTCCAGTCTTTCCCAAAATAATTCGCCCGCTATCCCACCAGTACTTTCCACGTAATCCCTAAATGAATCTTTGGTCACTCCCAGTCTTTCTAGACGTTTAAGAACATGTGTCTGATACTCGGCAGTTATCCCATTCTTGTTCATAGAGGACATAATTGCATTTATCGATGCCTTACCGATAAGCTCCCCCAATTTTGAATGCTTACCGGCATTGTGAAGTCTTTTTCCGCAATCTGTGTTAGTTAGTATCGTAACACAGAGGGAACAATTTTTAGATCTAATATTTTTTGGATCGTAACCTTCCAACATCAACTGTTGGAAAGAACATGTGATCGCCTCAGTGACAGTGATTATAGAACGAGCCATGGTAGCTTGAGGTAGATCTGCATCCACCATCAGGATAACAGATACCGCATAATCATCAGTCTCGCAGGATCTCGGGTCAGCTATAGCTAATGCGGTCACATGAGTCGTTCTGAATTCCATTGTAGATAAAGAAGCACTTTTGATGTCAGCAGAAACTTTGATTGCAAATCCCTTTTCGTTAGAAATATCCTTTACCAGTGAAACATTATCGATATTTTCGAAATAACCGCCGCCGTCTGCTGATGACATCATGGAACACTTCCCGTCGGGATGATCAATATGTATCTTATCATCATCCATTCTAACTCGGAAACCGCCCTGGCACTCTTTGTTCATGATGTTATCTCCTTTGCTTTGTCATAAAGGACCATTGACATTGCGAGTCTCAACATTTCCGATGAGGTGTTAGTATGATCGAACCTTTTTTTTAATACTGGGTCTTTTATTGATGGACCAGATAACATGCCAGTCAATATTTTCCTACAAGAATCTGTCCCCTCTTTCTCAGAAATCATTTTCCACTCCATCTCGTCCATTATGTGAAGTACTGACGATACCAGAGCAGCAATCTTCGGATCTTTAGATATAAAATCTCTAGCTTCAATTAATGTCTTCATCATGAAGGGATACCTTATCTCGTCATGACAACTCTTTTCAGTTATGTTGTATCTAGATAACATAACATATGGATTGCATTGAGTAAACGAATTCATCATCGTCTGCTTATCAAAAGCTTCTTCCAATGTATTTTCGACACATTCACCTATTATTCTTGCTAAATCGGAACTATTACGATAAAACTCTACTTTTTTATTGCTATCCTTGTTACAGATGACCACTACCTGGTCTGTACCGGATCCTGTAGCAATGCCAGTAGAATAAAGACTTCTAGCCATAAGTTTCTTTATAACGTGACTTTTGGCCTCAGTAACAGTCATCATCGATCCGATCAGTGCACTGTCCGATAGATCCGCATCTATAATCAGAACAATTACTATAGTGCCGTTACAAGATGTGTATTTCTTCATCTCATCGTATTTTGCAGGATCCCCTGCACGTCCTCCGTTGCCTCTTATCCCAGCGGTAATGACCGCAGATACCTCGATACCGTCGATATCAAAAGATCCTATGGCCGCATTGTCCATGTGTGCCGCTGTCCCAAGACCCATGACCGAATCAGGTTCTAAATCTATAGATCTGGCACATCTAATAGAATAATCGTCGTGGACCTCTCTAGGTTCACCCATCATATCATATTCCGCCTGACCTCCTATAGAGGTAGTATTGAAAATGGCCGTAGGTGAAGACATGAATCCCCCGTTATAATTTCCTGAGGATAAAGCCCTCCAATCTTTGGACGGAGGGATAATTATCAATGATCGGTTCTGCCTGTGTACAGATATTCCAGAGGAAAATCTATGAACCAGCCTACGTTCTCCCTTCTCTTCTGCAGAAATTATATCTTTCCAAGTTATTGCCATTTTGATGCCACGTGTTGGAATTTATCAAGGTTAATTGCAACAGTGGTCCGTACCCTGCATGTTCCTGATGGAGGGCATACTGACATTGAATATATTCTCATTGACGTCATGCATATCGAAGGTCTTACAGAGTGTGTATGCAGCCTCATCGTACTTTGGGTCTGTTGATATCGTTCCTCCGACCAACAGGTAAGAACTTAAGCTGTGATCGAAAGCCCCGTAATATGTTCCAATTACACAGAATTGAGTAACCATACCGCAAAGCAAAACACTGTCGCAACCACATTCCTTTACGACGTCAGCTAATTTAGTTCCAGTGAATGAATTCATATGCTTTTTATGGACTGTGATGCTCTTTTTATCTAGCTCGATACCGTGAAGGTATTCGTCCCCATCATCTTTATCATAAGCGGAGCATTCGCATGGACCATCATAATGAACGAATATCACTGGTCTATCGTTATTATTGAACATCTTAACTGTTTTATTTATCGTATCTATAGCAGTCGAATTTTCGTTTATATAGATCGATCCGCCAGTGAATTTCCTCTGAACGTCGATAACCACCAAAGCGATCTTCCTATCTTTTTTTTCGGGCAGTTTTGAAACCATAGTCGGAACATAGCTCCAATAGTTAATGATAATATTGTTTGAAATAATTCTTTATGTGCAGTTGGATTGTTTAATTGTAGTGGTTCTTGATGCATAAGATGCCGTCACATCTAATGAATAAGATGAGGATCGATATTCAGAACTTAGTTTCTAATTCAGAGATAATGTGTAGACAGATAACAATCGTGTCTTTTACAACCAGTGCCCGTTCTAAAGAAAAAGGACGCCCTTTATTTTTTCATAACATTTTCAAGGAACAGGATTTTTAATGCATGGATTATGTTTATAATGATAGTTGGATTTATATTCCAACCCTGTATTATGTCCCATGTAAAAGAGTACTCCTAGAATTTTCATCAATTTGGAATGGGATAAATATGACTGCAATATTCAAAAATAAACCTAAGGATACTGAAAAGACAATAAACATTGTTTATCTCAGTGTCATGAACCGTGACAGTACATTTTTCGGCAGAGTCTGTTCAGAATTAAACGATGTACCGATGAATATCGAGATAACTTGTGCAGATTCTGAAGATCTGGATGTCGACGAAGATAAATTTTTAAATTTTCTCTTAGCAGTAAGAAAAGCCGATATCATATTGATAAGATTCCATGGGGATGAATCACTATTCAGAAAATATCCCCGTGTCAAGAAAATCCTAGATAAATCAGAAAAGGATGTTTTGTTCACCAGCAGCATAATGGAATCTAATGAAGAAAACAGATATCGTTTCAAACATTCCGATGAAGAATATGAAAAAGCTATGACTTTATCTCTCATCGGCGGACCAGAGAACATTCAATCCTTAGGCTTACTTGTTTGCAATGCCCTCAGTAAAATAGATGGGGTGACTATACCGGATCCTGTTCTTAATCGTACAGAAGGGTTGTACGTCACAGGGATAACTGAAGATATAGATCATGATGCTTATCTCAGATCTTTAGACCTTTCGATACCGACCA
>CAYJDU010000051.1:0-6892 GCA_964369035.1 uncultured Methanomassiliicoccales archaeon
TCATCGGAATGAAAGTCGCCGTTAAAACTAACATTAGATCTGCCAGTGCAGCACGAACTTCGCTGGCTGGCGCATTCAAAATTGCATTCCGTGGCGGTGCCGTTTCTGGTATCATTGTTTCAACATTGAGCATTCTTGGACTGTTTGCAATGTTCCTCGCCTATTACTCCGTATACGGAGCAATGGCACAGACTATGCACTACATAATTGGATATGCGTTCGGTGCATCCTTTGCGGCTTTGTTCGCTCAGCTTGGCGGCGGTATTTACACCAAAGCTGCTGACGTGGGTGCAGACCTTGTAGGGAAAGTCGAAGAAGGCATTCCCGAGGACGATCCAAGAAACCCCGCTGTTATCGCAGACCTTGTTGGAGACAACGTAGGAGACTGTGCGGGCAGAGGCGCAGATATTTTTGAATCTACAGCTGCTGAAATCATCGGTTCGATGGTCATAGGAGTTGCAGTTCTCGCAATCACTGGCTTTGCAGACCAATTAAACTGGGTATTTTTGCCCATGGTCATAGTTGCATTCGGACTTATAGCTTCAATAATAGGCATACTGACCGTCAGGCTAAAAGATACTGATAAAGTAGTATTCTCTGCGTTAAATCGCGGTTACTATGTAACAATGGCCCTCGTATTGGCAGGTTCACTATTTTCAGTGTATTGGCTCCTCAAGGATGTAACGAATGTAGCAGGTAAATCAAGTTGGACATATTTTGCTGGATGTGCAATCGTAGGAATAATTTTGGCACTCGCCATCGTGTACATCACACAGTATTACACTGGTGACCACAAACCCGTTAAAGACATCGCTGAGGCCTCTAAAACTGGCCCTGCAACCAACGTCATAAAGGGAATATCAGTTGGATTGGAGTCAACTCTTCTACCAGTGATATGTATAGCAATAGCAATTTGCGCTACATTTATACTAGGCTATTATGGAGCGCCTGATGCTGCTACGGCAAAACTATTCGGAATTTACGGAACCGCGATCGGAACCGTAGCTATGCTAGCTTCATCCGCGTTCATCCTAGCTGAGGATACATACGGACCTATTACTGACAACGCAGGCGGTATAGTCGAGATGAGCAACGAACCTCAAGAAGTCAGAGACAGAACAGATCTGTTGGACGCTTCTGGAAACACCACGAAGGCCCTTACGAAGGGATACGCGATGGCTTCCGCAGCATTGGCATCTTTCCTCCTATTTGCAGCATTCTTCGTGATCATCGCAGATATTCAAGGAAGTACTCTCGTAGGGTCTATGAAAGTCGACTTCGGCAACCCATTGGTGTTCGTCGGTGGACTTATAGGCGGCGTACTAGTGTTCTATTTCGCATCCCTCACTATCAGTGCAGTCGGCAAAGCTGCCGGCGAAATGATAGAAGAGGTACGCAGACAGTTCAGAGAAGACCCTGGAATCATGGAAGGAACATCCGACCCTGATTATGCAACATGCGTTGACATAGCGACCCGCGGTGCACTCAAGCAAATGATCCTGCCAGCGTTACTGCCGATTATCATACCGATCACATTCGGTCTATTGTTCAGGTTTGTTCTACCATTTGAAATGGCAAAAGAAGCACCTGCGGCTATGGGTGCCCTAATGATGGTCGCAACCATAGTAGGTCTTCTTATGGCTAACTTCCTCAACAATGGAGGCGGTGCTTGGGACAACGCTAAGAAGTACATCGAGTCTGGTAAATACGGTGGTAAAGGATCACCTGCTCACGAAGCAGCGATCGTAGGAGATACCGTCGGAGATCCCTTCAAGGACACCGCTGGACCTTCGATACACGTATTGATCAAATTGTTGCCCACCATATGTATGGTGACAGCAATCCTGTACGTAATCTAAAACTAATTACAGGGGAGTAATCCCCTGCAAATCTTCTTTTTTTAATTCATACGAATGGCGACATTTTCAATCCGACATCTTCTGCAACCTCTGTCGCTAAGGATTCTTCAGGAAAATCACATGACCCAGATATCACGATGGGTACCCCGTCCTCGTCCAGATATCCCATTCCGATATTTTCTATAGGGTTACAGACGTCCTTACCAGATACCGTTGCTATACAGGCCGCTCCAAGAGGACAGGTCAAAGAAAGTATGACATCGAATCCCTCCAACTTGAGAGTGGTCAATTTCTTACGGACCTTGGATCCCATACAGGCGGCGGAAACATCAACGGTGTCAACGACCTCGATACCATCCTTGGATAATCTTTCTGAAAGTCTATCGGCCGCTTCTCTGCCGCCGATCTCGCCACATAGTCTTACGCATGTGTTGCAAGTGAACACAAGGACCTTCTTAGCCCTAAGGGACTCTGAAAGTTCCTTATAATCTCGGTTTCTACCCGCGATAATCACAATATACAATCATACCTTACAGATTTATGTTTATTGTATGACCTCTTAGTTACGTAATCCTTTATTAGTAACAGATAGTTGCGGAGACATCAAGGTGTTTTTATGTCAGATCTAGAAATGATCCCAGTAGAGGATATCAAAGTAACAAAGGGAATGACCGTAGACCAAATGTTGAAAGCCATGGGACGTGCCGGAGGCTTTACAGCACAGAAACTTGCAGATGCCACGGACATCGCAGAAAATATGATTACCAAAAAAGGATGCCTCAGAATCCTGTCTTTCCCCGCATGCATAATGGCCACTGGGACAAGAGGCGTTATCGTAGATATGGTGAAGAACGGGATGGTCGATCTTATAATAACGACCTGCGGCACCCTTGACCACGATATCTCAAGAACCTTTGCATCTTATTACAAAGGGGACTTCATGATGGACGATGAGAAACTCCGGGATCATGAAGTAAGCAGACTTGGTAACGTCCTAGTCCCTGATTCTTGTTATGGTATCGTGCTGGAAGATAACCTCTTACCTATGTTCGAGGAAATCTTTGCTGAACGCAAAGATATGACTACCCACGAAATCATCGATGAGGTTGGGAAGAGGATGCCTCATAACGAAGATAGTTTACTTTATCAATGTCACTTGAAAAAAGTCCCTGTCGTGGTTCCAGGTATAACCGACGGGTCCTTCGGTTCACAATTATGGACCTATTATCAGATGCACCGTAACCTAAGGATAGATCTCTTTGGCGACGAACAGATGCTTGCTGAGATTACTAACGAAGCCGAATATACAGGGGCGATCATCATCGGGGGCGGAATATCGAAACATCACGTTATCTGGTGGAGCCAGTTCCGTGGCGGTCTTGATTATTGTATATATCTTACTACGGCACAGGAATTCGACGGTTCCCTTTCGGGAGCTGCGATAAGAGAAGCCGTATCATGGGGAAAGGTCAAAGGCAATGCCAAGAAGATGACCGTTGAGGGGGACGCTACGATAATGCTACCGTTGATATATGCCGGCCTTACCGATAGGTTATTATGAGGTAAATATGTCAAAAAAGGTCCTTATTCTACCTGGAGACGGGGTGGGTAGAGAGGTAACCAACGCCGCAGTCGCTATACTTAGAGCAGTGAGCGACATAGACATAGGATTTGCAAAGATCGGAGCTTCAGCTTACGAAAAAACAGGATATTATCTTCCACCAGAGACGATGAATGCCGCAGCTAAAGCGGATGCGATCATAGCTACCCCCATATCCAGTCGTATGACGGAGAAAAAATACCGGGACCCTCTGGCAACTCTTCGTAAACAACTTGATATGAGCACAGTGGTCAGAAAATTCCAACCGCTGGGTAACGGTATAGGTGTGGAAGGCTTGGACTGTATGCTGATCTCATGCAGCCCTCAGATCGTAGGGTCTAATAACGAGATAGAGACTTTGAATGGTGTCAGTGTCGAATCATACATTGATTCTGTCGGCTGCAGGAAGGTCATCAGGATGGCCGGACGGATAGCCTCGGCCAAGAATAGAAGGAAGATACTCTGTATTCGGGATTTAGAACTCAACAGATACACCGACTCTATGTTTACAGACATCTTCTACGAAGAATTGGCTGCATCCGAGTTTGCCCTATCGGACATGGATGTTTCAGAAGCTATTTCTAATTTGATCATGGACCCTTCGACAGTAGATGTGATGCTTACCCCGGTGCCTTATAGCAACGCCATATCCGGGGTATTAACAGGAATGTGTGGTGGTGCTTATCTTACGAGTGTGGGATATCTTAGCGATACCACCGGTATATTCATGCCCATGCATGGCCCCGTTGAAGCGTTGAAGGATACGGACACAGTGAATCCTACCGGATGTATCCTAGCGGCCGCCATGGTCCTGGATCATTTTAATCTACCCATAGAAGCGGATAAAATACGGAACGCCGTCCGCTCTGCATACAGGAAGGGAATGAAGACACAGGACGTAGGCGGAGAACTTTCCACCTCCGAGTTCACTTACCGCGTATCAAAGCTCTGTGAGAAGAGTCGTTAATCGGAACGGTTAATATCTCGTACCATGTTCGCATAACTGGTGTTATATTGAAAGATGCTGGACACAGGGACGCGGTAGAGGCCGCATTGAATTTTGAGTCGATAGGACGCACTCCAGTAAATAATTTTGCCGTGGTCACAGCAGCACGAAGTGCTGGTTACACTGTCACCCAAGCCAGGAACGACCCTATCATCTCCGCAAGAGTCTCTGTAGACTATGCGATGAAGACCCGCTCGGATTTTGTGAAGCCTGTACTTGACTCGCAGGTACCCTTCGTGGACCTTGGAGCCAATGTCAGATTCCCTAATGATGATTATGGGATGGTCCCAGAACCTATCATTTCAGGTCCCGAGGATCTGGATGAGCTAGCAATCTTCGATCCCTTTAAAGCTTCAGAATGTCCAGAGTTCACACGGGTTTTCGTCAAAAGCCTAGAGGAGACTTCCAGGATAATCCCTGAGGACCTACACATCTGTGGCCTATCCTGGGGTCCACTTACCATGGCAGGTTATCTGATGGGTGCAGAGAACATGATGTTCCAGATGATGATAGAGCCAGACTCTGTAAGTAATGCCGTTGGGAAGGTGACGGAACTCGTAACTAAAATGGAGCAACGTATGATAGAGGCGGGAGCCACCGTGATGTGGATGGCCGACCCGACCTCATCTGAGGATCTGATATCAAAGAAGATGTTCAAAGAATACTCGTACGGAGCAATAAAAAGCGTGATCAAGGACACAAAGTCGTATCGGGATGTGCCAGCATTCGTACATATCTGCGGTAATACGTTGAACACCATGTCCCTACTGAAGGAAATAGGTACAGATTGCTTTAGTTTCGATCACGCCGTAGATCCTGCCGCTGCAAGGAAGAGTGCCGGAGATATGGCGATAATGGGTAACGTTGATCCAGTGTCGATAATGATGATGGGCACCCCTAAAAAAGTAAAGGATGAGAGTTATCGGGTCATAGAGGCCGCTGGTCTGGAAGGCGGGCTAATATTAGCCCCTGGATGCGAGATGCCCCTGACCACCCCAGACGAGAACGCCATCATGATGGGTGAATCCGCACGTAGCTATTGGCAGAGTTAAACTAACTGTAGCTATAATGGTATAATTGATTGTATCAGGTCACTGTCTATGTGATAATCATGGACATACAAGAGAAGAAAAAAGAGGATACGGAACGTAAGGACCGGAGCGTATTACAACCTTATTTCAGCCTAAGGAACGAAGCTATGTCCCACATAGGATCGGATTACAAAACAATGCGCTCCTTCGCATTCTTGATGATCGTAGCTGACACAGGGTTAAGCCCCGAGGATGTCAGGACATTGGAGATGGAGAATATAGATCATGCCCCCAGTATGGGGCTCATGTCCTGTCGTTCACGGGGAATCAACGAGGACTCATGTATCTCTGTGACTTTACATAAGACCACATCAGAGATCCTTGTAGCGTATCTAGAATCACGAAGGGCCTGGCTCGAGGAATACTCCCTCGATTCACAGTATCTCTTTCCTTCCCGGTTAACGGTAAGTGGTATAATGCCCCCTGAAGCCATAGATGGAATCAAGGAGACCGTATCAAAGATATGCGAGAGAACCATCGACATAGATCTTATAAGGGAGACCTTCGGACCTCCTCAATGAGATTAAAAATTGTGTGACGATGCCGATTCTTTGTATCGGCACCGTCTTTATAAGATATTTTTATCCCGTGCTTAACCGAGCATCTTCTTCATATCCTCAGCTGGAGTACTTATGGGTGAGATCTTGAAGTTCTCCACCAAGTAATTGAGGATGTTAGGCGATAAGAATGCCGGGACAGTCGGACCTAGGTAGATGTTCTGAATGCCTAGGTGTAGAAGCGTCAGCAACACCGCGACAGCTTTCTGCTCATACCATGATAGCACGATAGACAGTGGGAGCTCGTTCACGTTGCATTTGAATGCGTCTGCAAGGGCCAACGCCACAACTACCGCCCCATAGGCATCATTGCACTGACCAACGTCTAGAAGTCTCGGTATCCCGCCGATGTCCCCTATATCGAGGTCGTTGAACCTGAACTTGCCGCAGGCTAGAGTAAGCACAAGCGTATCCTTAGGGGTGGCCTTCACGAAATCGGTGAAATAGTTCCTTCCAAGTTTGGCGCCGTCACATCCTCCCACCAGGAATATGTGCTTGAGGGCTCCGCTATTAACTGCTTCGACAACTTTATCGGCGACCGATAGGATAGTCCCAGAAGAATATCCGGTGGTCATGGTCTTGCCGCCGTTCATACCGGTCATCTGTACGTCCTCTTTGTAACCTCCCAGTTTCAAGGACATATTGATCAAAGGGGTGAAATCCTTCTTATCGTCGATATGTGCGGTGTTAGGGTATGCCACCGGTCCCGTCGTGAATATGCGGTCAGAGTAACTCTCCTTGGGCATCATAAGGCAGTTCGTTGTGTATAGTATCGGTGC
>CAYJDU010000052.1:0-6859 GCA_964369035.1 uncultured Methanomassiliicoccales archaeon
GTATATCGAACGCAAATCGGTCATTTTCATAGTCTGGCATATTGCATTTGGAGGGAAATAGAACTTGGCGTCAGGACGTGCTTTATTCAACCTATGAAGCATTCCAACCTCAGTCCCTATTATGAACTCGTCTTTATCTGAGTCCATAACATACCCTAGCATCTTTTCAGTAGAACCTACAAAATCCGATAATTCAAGGATCTGGAACATACATTCAGGATGGGATACTACGTCTGCCTTAGGATGCAGAGTCTTGAGATCTTCAATGTGCCATGTGGTTATTCCCTGATGGGCGGAACAATAGCCGTGGAATGGTATGATGTTCTTATCGGGAAGTTTACTGGCCGTATAAGCCGCTAGATTCATATCGGGTACGAAAATTATATCTTTCTCATCGAGGGACGCTGCGGCCTTAATCGCGTTAGATGAGGTGCAGCATAGGTCCGCTTCGGCCTTTACCTCTGCCGTTGTGTTAACATAAGCAAGAACTGCCGCTCCAGGATATTTTTTTCTTAGGGATATGACCTGTTCAGCGGTGCACATAGATGCCATCGAGCATCCCGCATTAGGATCTGGAAGAAGGACCGTCTTGCTTGGATTAAGTATCTTGGCTGTTTCGCCCATGAAACTTACACCGCAAAAAACAATGATATTTGCGTCTGTCTCAGATGCCTTTTGGGAAAGCCCGAGGGAATCACCTACATAATCGGCGGCATCTTGGACCTCCGGCAACGTATAGTTGTGTGCGAGTATTATCGCATTCTTTTTGTCCTTTAATTTAAGAACAGATTCCTGTGTGATTTCCATTGAGACGTTATATGATTCTATTAATAAACCCTTACTTAAGGTCAGGACTATAAAAATATAATCAGGGAGCGCATACGGATTAAAATGATGAATAGGGAATCTTTGGCTACAAGTAGGTTCAAATGTTCTGTTCGTGAACGGGCATTGTTTGAAGCAGGAATCAAGATGGGCACCATATACCATCAATTTGTAGGCACTCCTGTTAACCTTGAAGGGGTGGAAACGCTTGAATCCGCCATGGAGAAGAGCATAAGCGCTCAACCGTATGTTGAAAGTGTCCACATACACATAGACCGTAGCGTTTTTGGGAAGTCTCCTGATCCGTATTCATACTTCTCCTTGACGGGCGAGAAGATAGACGCTATTATAAAAGTGAAGATGCATAACGTGATGGTTACAGCAGAAATGCGGTACGACTCAGAAATCGGTTATCCCCTGATGTTTGTATCCGAGGTCACCGAGTTGTAACAACCGTGAATATGTATATATTAGGAATACCATACAGGTATACTCTGGATTAAGAAAATTATGGCGAATAATATTAAAATCGGCATAACTGGTCTTCCCGGTTCTGGAAAGACGTATGTTCTGCAGAAGGTCATTGAAATGCTGGAAGACAGCGGTCTCAGCATAGGGGGCATGATTAGCGACCCTATAAGAGAAGGTAGGTACAAAACAGGATGTTCAGTACGTGACCTTGTGACAGGAGATTCCGAAATATTCGCCAGCAGAGATATAGAAAGCCGAATAGTCATAGAAAAACTCGGCGTAGACATTGAATCCCTCGAGAAAATCGGCGTTAATGCGATAAAACGTGCAAGCGAGACCTGTGACGTTATTGTGATCGATGAAGTAGGAAAGCTCGAGGTAGAAAGTCCTGGCTTCGTAATTGCCGTGAAAGAGGCATTTGAAGTCGGCAAACCCATGTTAATCACTATTCATAAAAAATCTAGAAATCCACTCCTCCAAGATATCAGAAGGCGCGACGATATGCGCATTCTAGAAGTGACACCTACCAATCGCAATCTTTTACCTTATAAGATTATCCGTCTTATGAATGGTGAAAAAGTCTGATGTCCCAGACCGTAGTTATCAAAGAAGGGGAGACCCTTTTATCAGTACCTCTTGAACATTCTTCCGGAGGACCGGGTAAAAAGAATTCTGAGATATTTTTCAATGAGCAGATGGCATTCAACAGAGACGTCAGCGTAATGCTCCTTCGTTCTTTGAATAAAGGAATAACCGTGGTGGATGCTATGACCGCCACTGGTTCCCGCGCAGCGAGAATAGCTAACGAGGTTCCTGGCACAGATGTCACGGCCAACGATATTAACCCAGGATCCATGGAATATATAAAAAGGAACATAGAGCTCAACGAACTTACTAACTGTGTCCCATCCAACAAGGACCTCCATATTTTATTTTCAGAGCACGCTTTCGGCTACGTCGATGTAGACCCTTTCGGCTCCCCAGTACCGTTTATACAATCTGCCATCCGAGGATGCAGTAGAAAGGGGATATTGGCGATAACCGCAACGGATACCGCCCCCTTGGCCGGAGCACATTCCGTAAAATGTCGTAGACGCTATCAGTCGGAGCCTATACGGGGATATATGTGCCATGAAGGAGGGCTTCGGATACTTATGTGTACCATAGCTAAGGAATTAGCTAAATTCGATCGCGGGATGGTCCCTCTGCTTTCATTCTCAGCCGATCATTATTATCGGACCTATGTACGAGTTACCGAGGGTGCTATTGCTGCCGACAATACACTGGCACATTTAGGTTATATGCATTATAACAATCAAACAATGGAGCGATCCATTTCTAAAAGGGTTGATGATATGCATCGCTTAGGGCCTTTTTGGTTAGGGCCTTTACATGATCAAAATATCCTCAAGGAAATGTCCTCAGAAGGCATGGCTGATAAGAGAAGATGCGATAAGATGTTAGGTCTTTGGAAAGGGGAACTCGATACAGAGGTATTCCTATATGACATGAGCGAACTTTCGTCACATATAAAAATGTCCTCCCCTAAAATAGATGTTATGGTCGAAGCATTGTGCCAGTACGGAAAAGCTTCAAAGACTCATATGTCACCTACGTCGTTCAAAACAGACCTTTTATTGGACGAGGTCATAGAGGTCTATCGCGAGGCCAGTCCCGATAACAAACGATAAGGTATTTTTATATCGGTACACGCTTGACGTTTTGGTGAGCAGTTGCCGAGTCTTGTAATTATAGGTGCACAGTGGGGAGACGAAGGGAAAGGGAAATTAACAGATTATCTTGGCGATGGAGCCGACATGGTCGTTAGATTTCAAGGCGGTAACAACGCTGGCCATACGATCATAATCGATGGTACGACCTTTAAGTTACAGACATTGCCTTCTGGGGTCCTTAGACCTGGTAAGACTGCCGTTATAGGTAACGGTGTGGTCATCAACATGGAAGAATTAGCCGGAGAGATCGAACGGGTGGTTAACGCTGGAGGTTCGATCGACGGACTGAAAATTTCAGACCGGGCACACCTCATAATGGACTATCACAAGAAACTGGACGGTGCTGAAGAAAAATACCGCGGTAACAAACCGGTAGGTACAACGAAAAAAGGCATAGGTCCAGCTTATCAGGATAAGATCGCAAGGATCGGATTCAGGGTAGCAGACCTGTTCGAAGAAGAATTCCTCAAAGAGAAGATTGCGTTCATCACACCTTACAAGAAAGACCTCCTTGAAATGATGGACACCGACGAGGGAGAATGTTTCACGGAACCCCTTTTCAACAAATTTATGCGCTGGCGCGATATGATAGGCAATCATGTATGCGATTCGTCAGTTCTTATCAACGATGCCCTAGATAGTGGTAAAAGAGTTCTATTCGAAGGTGCACAGGGTGCTATGTTGGACATAGACCATGGAACCTATCCCTTTGTGACTTCATCTTCGACATGTGCAGGAGGAGCCTGTGCAGGAGCGGGTGTAGCACCTAACAAGATAAGCCATGTAATAGGATGTCTGAAAGCGTATACTACGCGTGTAGGCGAAGGTCCTATGGTAACAGAGATGCAAGGCGAGGAAGAAGAAAAGCTACAGAGGCTTGGAGGCGAGATCGGAGTGGTCACCGGGCGCGGTCGCAGATGTGGCTGGTTGGACCTTGTTCAGGCCAGACATTCTTCTAGGTTATGCGGTTTTACATCCATAGCGATAACGAAAATAGATATCCTCTGTGGATATGACCAGGTCCTGGTCTGTACGGGATACAGGATAGATGGTGAAATCGTTAAGGACTTCCCCGCATCCATCTCAAAACTTTCAAGGGCTGAACCTATATACAGGACGATGAAAGGCTGGAGCGGTTGGGATGACACTGCCGAGGTCGTAAAGAACGGTTACGATGCACTACCTCAGGAAATGAAAGAATACATCTCACTTATTGAAACTGAATTAAACGTTCCTGTAGACATAGTAAGTATTGGACCAGGGCGCGAGGACACGATAATCCGTAGCGATCCCTGGCACAGTTAAAGTTTAAAAAAACTTCCGATTTATAACGGGAAGTAATACGAAGCAATAGTGATAACTAGTACTACCACAAAGATTGATGCTGCTATGATTTTATTGTTACGATTCCTCTTCTTCTCTTTTAGATCTACGGTTGCCATTAGTTCACCTTTTCCCCCTTAGGGTAATAGATTATGGTATAACTCCGCTTATTTTAAGACTTACGTTAATTTTTCTGAATGGATGCTTTCTTGAACATGCTTTCTTCGGCATCCAACGACATTGTAGCGTCATAGCCAATCTTCCACGTGGTCTTACCAGCACTTTGATCCAAGGATGATCCCGCGGCCCCCGGTATCTTTATTATACCGTCACCTTGGATCCTTGTAGCCACTGCCCATTCCACTTCACGGTCGTCCGTTATGTCTATGTCGTCATCAACGATTATCACCTGTTTCATAGATGGGTGTCCTGTGAAGGCAGCCATTATCGCGTTCACGCCATCCCCCTCCTTGTTCTTGGCTATAGAGACCACTCCGTTGAACCAACAACAACCTCCTTCTGTAAGTCTTACCGCTTTGACCCTAGGTACCGCCTGCCTGACGGTCTTGAGTATCATCGGCTCCCTTGGAAGACCCATAAGTAAGAAGTGTTCCCATCCTCCTGGTAGAAGTAGATGGAATATGGGGTCCTTACATGTCCAGGCCTTATCGATCTTTATCACAGGCTCCTGCCTCACCGTATCATAAGTACCAGTTATGTCCACAAAGGGACCTTCAGCCATCTCCTCGAAAGTTATCCTACCTTCGAACACATAGTCCGTATCCGCAGGGACCAGGATGCCGTTGTCGCATCTTCCCATCTCTAAAGGTGATTTACCTGCGGCCATACGTAACGAAGATGCTATCTCCATCTCATCTTGGCCGTAATCTGTGGACGTTGCTGCTGCAAGCAATACCTCCACGGGAACTCCGATGCATATAGCGATCTTCAACTCCTCTCCCTTTACCTTGGCCTCGTTGTACATCGTATAGAGATGTCTAGGCACAAGTCTGACCGCTATGGTATCGGAATTCACTATCATCATTCTGTGGAACGATACGTTCTTGATACCGTTCCATTCTGCGACTATCACTCCTGATGATATGTAACGACCTCCGTCTTTAGGATAATACTTAGGTATCGGTAACTTCATAAGATCCACGTCAGGATTGTTTGCTCTGAACGCTGGATTCTTTACTTCTTTGCAACACTCGGGACAACCTATCGCAGAGGTCATGACCTTTACGATATCCGATAAGGATATTCCTAGAGCTTGAGCCATCTTATCCCGGGTGGAAAAAAGATTACCTGCTGCCTTGCATCCGTTCAAATCAGTGAAATAGAATGTCTTATTCTGGTCTCCGATAAGAATTTTAGTGGTCTCGCCTGAATCAGGATCGACACTTTTCGATATTGTGTCGAACTTTTCTACGAGGGAATCCTTGACTGTCATAGGTCGCAGATTGTATCGATGGTATTTATTTAAACTGAGTGAGAGCGGTCAAGGATTTATATAAGCATCAGTAATTCTAAAGTTATGACATTAGACTGCCTTAAAGACGAAATCAGAAAATTCGCACTACAGAATGCGATTTTTTTTAAAGGGACCGCAAACCCTAAAGCCGTTGTAGGCAGGATACTTGGAGGGTTTCCAGAATATAGGGCTAGGTCCAAAGAGGTCGGGGAACTCATAGAATCTATTGTATCAGAGATCAACGCCATGCGTCTAGATGATCAGATCATCGAACTAGAAAGAATTGATCCTACACTTCTCGTAAAAGAAAAACAAGAACGGGTCTATGAGCTTCCCGAACTGGATAATGTTGAGGGTGGTATCATTATGCGCATTGCACCAGGACCATCGGGGCCGTTGCATATAGGTCATACCCGAGTTGCAATTTTAAATGACGAATATATCAAAAGGTACGGCGGAAAACTTATACTCAGGATCGAGGACACCAATCCCGAGAAGATAGATCTTGAAGCGTACGATATGATACCCGAGGACCTTGATTGGCTTGGTGTGAATATTGATGAGACGTACGTACAATCGGACAGGTTTGAAATCTATTACGAATACGTAAGGAAACTCATCGAGATGGGACATTCGTACATATGCACATGTGACGGGGATAACTGGCGGAACCTTAAAGAAAAAAGCGAAGCCTGCCCCTGTAGAGAGCTATCTCCTAAGGTCCAGATGGAGAGGTTCGAGAAGATACTGAACGGTGGCTATTGTGGAGGAGAGGCCGTAGCTGTGATCAAGACTGCTCTAAATCATCCCAATCCGGCAGTCAGGGATTTTGTTGCCCTTAGGATCGTAGAACATCCACATCCCATCACCGGCGATAAATACCGTGCATATCCGATGATGAACCTATCGGTGGCGATAGATGACCATCTTATGGGAATGACCCACGTCATCAGAGGAAAGGACCACCTTAACAATACCAACAGACAGGAATACATTTTCAATTATTTTGGATGGAAGAAACCTGCATACTATC
>CAYJDU010000053.1:0-6487 GCA_964369035.1 uncultured Methanomassiliicoccales archaeon
AAGTGGGGGACGGTCCGGTGACCAGCTGGCCTCTAGAGCTTCGCTAGCGGGGATCAACACCCCGGTCTCTCGCCATAAAAGGAAATTAGTGATCAAATGGCAGTCCGCTACACAGAATCGCAGATGCAGAAACTTAGGGAGTACGGTGACGGATCGATAGATCTTTCAGAATTCTCTGATGCGGCCGAGAGAGATGCCTCGTTCACAAAACTCATGGCAGTCGAAGTATCAGCCAACGACGCAGCCATTAAAGATATGATTGCGAACCCTAAAGGTCACGAACTGGTACAATTGGAGCGTGACCTTAGTAAAGCGCTTATGGATGCAGGCTTTGTGGAAGTGCGGACGCCTACGATAATGTCCAAGGCGGCACTTGCAAAGATGACCATAACAGAAGGACATCCATTGTATAGACAGGTGTTCTTCATCGATAGCAAACGTTGTCTAAGGCCTATGTTGGCTCCAAATCTTTATCATTATATGAAGAATTTACGTGAACATACGGATAAAATGATCCGTTTCTTTGAGATCGGTTCCTGTTTCAGGAAAGAATCACACAGTGGTAAACACCTTGAAGAGTTCACAATGCTAAATCTTGTGCAGCAGGGTCAGATAGAAGACCCAGTAGCAGATCTCAGAGATTTTATCGATATAATTATGAAGACCGTCGGCATCGAATATGAGACGGTACGTGAGGAATCCGACGTATACATCGAGACCCTTGATGTAGAGGTCGATGGTGTCGAAGTGGCTTCTGGCGCCGTCGGACCGCATAAGTTAGATGCGGCACATGACATTCATGAACCATGGTGTGGCGTGGGCTTCGGCCTAGAACGCCTGTTAGCAATGAAATATGATAAAAATAGCGTACGTAAGACCGGTCGTAGCTTGACATACCTTAACGGACGCAAAATAGACTGAGGTGATTTTACGGATGTACAGGAAATATTAGACAGGTCAGCCGCCGGGGAGGAACTTACCCAGAAAGATGTTGTAAGACTTTTTAACGCTGATCCTAAGGAACGGGAACTCCTATTTGAAACTGCCAGAGATGTCAGGGACAGAGAATATGGAGATAAGATATTCACATACGGATTCGTATACTTTTCAACGTACTGTAAGAACAATTGTTCATTTTGTTATTTTAGGAATACTAATCAATTGGAAAGGTACAGAAAAACCACAGAGGAGATAGTCGAGTTATCCAAGAACCTAAGGGATGCAGGCATTAATCTTGTTGATCTTACCATGGGCGAAGACCCAGTGATATATGAGAACGGATGTGCCAGACTATTGGAGATTATACGGGCCGTCAGGGAAGCCGTAGATATCGGTATAATGGTATCTCCTGGTTCTGTACCGCAGGAGATCTTCATCAAGATGAAGGAAGCAGGTGCGGACTTCTACGCTTGTTATCAGGAAACATATAACTTTGAACTTTTCAAGGAACTTAGGTTATATCAGGATTATCAGAACCGTATAGACGTCCGAAGATGGGCCAGGGAGGCAGGGATGCTGGCTGAGGATGGGATGCTTGTAGGAGTTGGCGAAACCGTTGAGGATAGAGCTGATTTCGTAATGAGGATGGGCCCACAGGGATGTGAACAAATCCGTGCGATGTCCTTCGTTCCACAGGATGGGACGCCAATGGAAGATCTTAACACCGCAGATTCTACCGACGAATTACTGGCTATCGCAATAATGAGGATAATGTATCCTGAGAGTATAATACCTGCAACCTTGGACGTAGAAGGTATATCCGGGATGCTGGACAGGCTCAATGCAGGCGCCAATCTTATAACCTCGATAGTACCACCTAACAAAAAATTAGCAGGTGTGGCACAGCACGAATTGGATATAGAGAACGGAAACCGTTCAGTAGAACATGTTTTCAGTATTCTCAAGGAAATAGGTAAGAGACCTGCCACCAACGAAGAATTCCAAACTTTATTGAATAGTAAAAAAGCGAAGTTGAGGGGCCACTAGGATGAGGCTTGCGATAGTGGGCGGCGCTCTACAGGGAATGGAAGCAGTATTCCTTTCTGAAAGGGCAGGTTTTGATACCGTAGTGATCGATAAAAGACCTGATGCTCCGGCACTGGCACTTGCTAACGAGAAACACATTCTGAATCCGATAAAGGATATCGATAGAGCGATGAGGATATTCTCTGACTGTGATGCCGTCCTACCGGCGTGTGAGGAATTGGATCTCTTGGAGACATTGGATTCAAAGCTTAAAGGCACAGGTATACCGTTCCTGTTCGACATTAATTCCTACAAGATATCCTCCTCGAAGGAGCGTTCCAATGAACTCATGGAGAAAGCCGGTGTACCTACCCCAAGGAACTGGCCTGAATGCGGATTCCCTGTGGTGGTAAAACCATCGTGCCAGAGCGGTAGTATAGGTGTCACAGTAGCCAAGAACGAGGCGGAAAGACAGGCGGGACTGAATATAGTCGCTGAACTCAATGATGTTTCAATTGTACAGGAATTCGTCTCTGGAAAAAGTATATCCATCGAAGCCATCGGGAACGGGAAGAAAGTACGTTCCTACGTAACTACCGAGGTAATCTTGGATAGCAGATATGATTGTAAGATGGTAAGGTGCAATCCTAATATAATCTCACCTGAGAAGGATATATTGCTAAAGGATGTATGCAAAAAGACCGCGGAAGTGATGAATCTGAGCGCACTGATGGATATGGAGGCCATAGATACTTCGAACGGCCTCAAGGTCCTTGAGATTGATGCGAGGATACCCAGTCAGACGCCAGCTGCCATCGAGGCCGGGACGGGCATAAATCTTCTAAAGGAACTTGTACATTGTGCCATGGGCAAGACATCAACAGTTATCAGTAAAGGTAATGCAGCAGTATACGAACACTACATTTTCAAAGATGGTATATTAAGCACCAGTGGAGAGAAAGAGTTCGGTCGTGTGCGATTCCCTAAGATAAACTCAGGTTTGTTCGGTTCCGATACAATGATAACCGACTATGAGCCAGGGAAGAAAGAATGGCGTGCTACCATCATCACAAAAGGTCGTGATGAGAACCAAGCAGATAAGAAACGGTTGGACGTACGTGAACGTATGATCGCTGAAGCCAATGTAAAAATATTTTATGACGATGGTCCGGAGATGGTATGATGACAAGACTCACAGAAGAAATGATAGAGGATATACCCAGGACCACGAAGGAACGCAGTGAGGGACTTCAGAAGATCATAGGTATGAATCTTAAGACCCTTGCCTTCCGGGCCGTCGGGGAAAATCCTGATAAGTATGATCTTTCACAATATCTTACGGCTTCGGTACCGATTACCGCTGGTCTCGGTGTTATAGGAGGATTCTCACTAAGCGTAAGTGCCATACTTGAAGGGATGGGGTTTAGAAGCTTTGTGACATCTAAAACAGACATCGACGGGATATATGAGGCACTAGAAAAAGGAGCGGACATCATATTCACAGCTGATGATCTCCGTTACATAGCGTACAATGTAAGGACTGGAACATATGCGGACAATGCGTTTGCCACCGCAGCAGGATATGTCGAAGCGTTGGACGGCGTTGCAAAGGGACTGAAGGACAAGGACGTATTGGTTATAGGTGCTGGACTGGTAGGTTCTGAAGCCATGCGCATACTGACAGAAAAAGGTGCTAATGTGTTCGTTACCGATATACAGATCGATAAAGCAGAGAAATTAGCTTTAGAATTTGGTGCCTCGGTAATATCGGATGTAAATAAGGCGATATCATCCAAAAGATATATCCTCAACGCTTCTCCAGCATTAATATCCGGTAATTTAATATTAGCGGGTTCTGTAATCTCTTCACCAGGATTACCCTATAGTTTCGACGCTGAAGGCGAAGATAAATCCGATACGATAATACATGACCCACTGGATATAGGCACTGCCGTAATGGCCGCTCAATGTGTGAAATCATTTAAAGAGTAATGGACGGGGAAAAATGACGAGATACTGTATAGCATTAGATATTGGAACCAGCGGCCTTCGCTGTCAAGCAATCGATTTAGACACCCTGGAGACTTTGTCCTCTTCCATAACACAGCGTCACCCTATTCCTGGGATGAACGTGATAGATCATGTTAATTTTGCAATGAAGACCGGTGAGAAGGTGGCGACAGGACTCCTTGTGAACGCGGTCAACGCTTTATTCAAGACATTGAAGATAGATCTTAGCAAAGTGGAACAGATAGGTGTCTGTGGGAACCCGTTCCAACTTTCAATATTACAGGGTATAGAGATAAGGGATTTAGCATTCGCAGGTAAGAACAGGTTAGAGCATTTAGGTGTGGTCCCGCCTAACAGGGACGGTGCCATAATTCCCGCTTCACATATGGGGTTAGAAGGTATGCCTAACGCAATGGTGACCATTCCTCCAGCAGTAAGACATGAGATCGGTGCGGATGCAATGGCCATGTTGATGATGACCAACGCCCTTAATGAAAAAGAGCCGTGCATCGTAGCCGATTACGGTACCAACGCTGAGATGGCCCTTTTACACAACGGTAAGATTGTGACAGGTTCCGCAGCTGCTGGGCCTGCTATGGAAGGTCAGGAGATAGAACGGGGTATGTTAGCGGCACCTGGTGCGATATCAGATATCAATATAACACCTGACGGATGGAAATGCACAGTTCTTGATGAGACGATGACCGCCCGTGAAGGCGATACCGTTGACCCTATTACTGGTAAAGTCGTCAAGGAAGGTCCTATGCACGGTAAAGCCATCGGCATAACCGGGACAGGAGTCGTGGCAGCATTATACTGTGGCATCAAGTCTGGACTTGTTTCAACTCCGAAAATAAATACTGATAACGGCAGGTTACATCTACAGGACGGGATAGACATCCTGTCCAAAGATATCGAAGAGGCAGGAAAGGCAATAGGTGCCCTGAGAGCTGGATTCCTTACGTTGTTACACGAGGCCGGGATGTGGTCCGGCGATATCAAAAAGACATACATGTCCGGGGCTTCTGGATTATATGTGGACGCTAGAAAAGCATTGGCCATCGGTATGGTGGACCCTGGTGTAAACGACATAGTCCAATTTGGAAACACATCCATCGGACTTGCCCGTAAAGTTGCCATCGGAGAGATGACCTTGGATGAGTTAAGGGGTTTTGCTAAAAAACTTAGGGCCGATCACTGTATGTTCGCGACGTCCGAGATATTCAAAAATATATATTCTATCGAATATTCGCTTTGGGTGCAGAATATGCCCAAGTCCGAATACAACAACATGCTAAGTGTTTACGGCATACAGCCTATCAGTGAACCCGATCCTAATCCTAAGGTCGTGCGCACATCAGAGAGGGATCTACCTGATACAGAAAAGGTTCCGGTATTCGTCCTCGAGAACTCTGGCACTATATTGAGGGGAAAGATAGTAGGGTGTACGTACTGTCGAACATGCGAGCGCGCATGCCCGGAGAACGCTATTAGGATCACGGAAGAGGAAGATGGGAATTACGCAAATATCCGTACGGACTTGTGTGGAGGATATGCTTGCAACAGATGCGAGCGCGCATGTCCTGAAAAAGTATTGGTTTTCAAGGGCCTAAAGACGATAGACTGATATCACGTCGTATACGAAGTATCTAAAAAGATACGGCTGGCTAATAAGCTTGGAAGTAGATAACGTCCTATGGCCTCTAAGGTTATAGTAAAGATGCGGACCTGTGGTAGGACCCACAATGTGATAGCTAAGCTTCGAGAGGACGGTGACGTAGATATCAAGATCACTTCTGATTGCGATTATGCGAAACAGTTTGCAGAGCGTTGCACTAAGGTCAGTTTAAATGATGTTACGGACTTTTACGGCAGTAAAGTGAACAGTGAAGAGGTTCGCGGTAATTTGTGGATCCAATGTCTTCTACCGATAGGAGTTTTTGACGCTGCGTGGTTGGAGTTAGGAATGCTCTCTAAGAAACTTTGCAAGAAGGTTGGATCAGATGAAATAATATTAAGTGAGTTTGATTCTGAAGAATGATCAGCGGATAATTATTTCTAATACTCCGCGGCATCCTTTGAGTTGTGGTATTATCTCTGGAGGCATGTAACCATCCATGACAATGATGAGATGTGATCCTTCTCTGTCTCCGTTATCATCTACGACGGCCTGTCTTACGGATAATCCTGCACGATAAATTATAGAAGTGACGTCAGCTAGTATTCCAGGTATTTTTGCGTCAGTGGGAACTATTTCCAGAACTGAACAACCTATCTCTGAAGCTATACCGTCTAACATAAGAATCGGTCTTAGTTTTGAGAAAATAGTGTCGAGTTCCGTATCGTCCCGTATTCTTTCCAATGCAGAACGAACGACACGACGATCAACTCCAGCGGAGCGTGCAAGTGCAGAATCAGTTATTTCGACGTCACCGCAGAACGCTTTACCGTCGACCTCGCTGATGCCATATCTGAGCATGACTTCTGCTACTTTACCTTGAGAAGGGTATCG
>CAYJDU010000054.1:0-6251 GCA_964369035.1 uncultured Methanomassiliicoccales archaeon
AAATACCTCAGCACGGGAATTTACGGACGGTATTAAGTAATGCCCATAAAGATCCCTGACGACCTGCCAGCTGCTTCTACTTTAGAATCAGAGAATGTCTTCGTAATGACTGAGAAGCGTGCATTGACACAGGACATAAGACCTCTTGACATACTAGTTATGAACCTTATGCCTACAAAGGTCGAGACAGAGACACAAATCCTACGTCTTCTAAGTAACAGTCCTTTACAAATCAATATCAATCTATTAAGGGCAGCCACACACGAATCCAAGAACATCTCCAAAGAGTACCTGGATCGTTTTTACATAAGTTTTGATGATGTCAAGGACCGCACATTCGACGGCCTGATAATAACCGGCGCACCTGTAGAGAGTATCCCCTTTGAAGAGGTCGACTATTGGGATGAGCTATGCGAGATTATGGATTGGTCCGTCGATCACGTAGTATCTACCCTTTTCATATGTTGGGGGGCACAGGCAGGACTGTACCATCTGTACGACATACCTAAATATCATCTTGAGAACAAGATCTCCGGAATATTCCCTGTGAAGGTAATGTCTGAAGGAGAACAGTTGTTCAGCGGATTTGATGATGAATATCTTATGCCCCACTCAAGAAATACCGAGATCCGTCATACAGATATAATCAAGAACCCGCATCTACACACGGTAGGATATTCTCCTGAAGTGGGTGTTTCCGTAGTATTATCGGAATCGAGACAAGTGTTCGTCACCGGTCATATGGAATACGACCGTGAGACGTTGGCTTACGAATATGAGAGAGACCGTGAAAGAGGCTTAAATCCCAATGTCCCAGAAAATTATTTCCCTGATGATGATCCGAGAAACGATCCAATCATGAGGTGGAGAGGACACGCCACACTGTTCATGAGCAACTGGCTCAACTATTATGTGTATCAGGTCACACCTTACGATATCACTCAGATAGGTGCAGATAAAAAGACTAACCTTAAAGGTTAATCACGCCAGGGTTGATGAGCTTACCAAGTACAGCATCACGAACAAAAATATTGTACTGGGACATGTCAGGCTCATCGTAGATTATCTTGTCGATCTCTTTCTTTATGTAGGTGAGAACAGCCTTATAAATCTGACAGGACGGGCCCCCGTTCTTTTCTATGCCTGTTTCACAGTCCGCGTCCACGCTACAACCTCCCGCACAGTAACGATATATTTCACAGTCGATACATTCGTCCCTTCGAGAGATTGTACCTTCCAATATATCGGCAAAACCATCGCTCATGAAGGCCTCGTCAATCTCGTCGATATCGTTGATATTCCCCAGGAGATATTTTTCAGGGCATCCTTTTGCACAGGGATAAAGGTCGCCATTAGGATAGATGCATAACCAATTGCCCATACAGGAAACGTGTGAACAATCAGCGAATGCCGGTTTTCCAAGAATGTTTAGTATGTACAGGTAATATGGAAGGAGAGGGACCTCGACATCCTTGTCGTATAACCATTCGTCGAATGTCTCGATGCTTCCCCTGATGTAACTTTCAGTATCTGGCACAAGGGATGAGTCAACGGCCGCACACCCTTTCGGGATTACGGGGGAGAAGGAAGGAGCAATCCTAAGGTCCTTGAAATATCTGTATATTTCCAATTGCTTATTGACGGTCTCGTTGGACAGAGTACAACTGACCGTGAACTTAGAACCTTGTTTACGCATAAGTTCTATGGCTTTCTCGGTCTCTTCTGTCATATTCCTTAGAATGTTATTATACTGACCTTCATAAGAGATGCCGATGTTCACATTATTTGATTCACAAAATCTTAACAACTTGCGGTTTATGTTAATCCCGTTTGTCTGTATTGTATTACCGACCCTGTGCGAATCATTATTGAAATATTTGTCTTGAAGATCGAAGGCCTTACGGTAAAATGAGAATGGCATCTGAAGAGGTTCGCCTCCGTGCCAGATGAACCAAACGGATTGATATTCCTGAGATGCGAGCTTGAACAATCTTTCCAATGTCTGAAAAGAGATATGCTGAGGCTTACGCTCTTCAGGGAGATGATAACAGTGACGACATGAGCGTTCACACTCCAATGTCGGTTTTATTATTATCGCTATATACGGTTTCACGGTAACACCGATTTAGACCGTAGTTCTAGCAGATCAGTTGGGCCAATAGGTCCATACGCCATTGAACCCATCGGTGGTGTAACAGCATAGAAGACAGCAGACAGCACCGACACCGATCAAGCATATTGCGCATCCTGGGCTACAGCATCCGTGTTCGTCTGAGCAACAGTCATAACATTTTTTGTTGCCATGGAGATCAAGTTGGGTCTGAGCCTCGTTATAATTCTCAGGCAATGTATCGGGAAGCTGACGTGTATAGATCTTATTAGCGATCATAGCGCGGGCACCGTCACCCTTTTTATTGGCAACAGTCTTGGTCTTAGTCTCAATGGTTTCTTCTTTCGCAGGTTTGACTGCAGATTTATTTTCAGCTTTTGAGGCACTTGACATGATTTCACCAGTCGATATTTTAGTATCGGGAATATTGAACTGGTACCCCATACAAATATATTAAACGTTTGACCGTTTAAGGATATACTTAATGTTCGGATATACCCTCCCATTGTACAACCGTATGTCTGCACAAGACCTTAACGATTACCGCAGATATTATTGTGAGACCTGTCATGAGCTAAGGAAAAATTTCGGCCTTATCTCCACCGTATCGGTGAATTATGATATGACGTTCAATACGATTATCCTTAACTCGATATATGGGGACGTGATGGATTTTAATGGCACCAAGTCTAGTTTCTGTGTTTTAAGAGGACCGTATGCTAAATCAGAATTGATGCAAAAAATGGCAGGATACACCGTCCTATTGACCAAATGGGAACTTGTGGACGATTATTGCGATAAACCCTCGAAAAAAAATAAAATAGTGTCCCTGGCACTTAACCCTGCAATACGAAAAGCAGAGAGAATTTACCCAGAATATGATAGGATCGTCGGCGAGGGTTATACTAAACTTAGACAGATGGAACTAGACGGATGCACTGACGCCGTTAAGATGGGTACCGAATTCGGTAAGGCCCTCTCCATTTCTCTAGAAGATATAGCTGGAGGGACATCCGATAAGAATCTTAAGGACTTATTCACAAAACTTACGACCATAATATACGTGATGGATGCGATAGACGATTTGAACGAAGATTATATGGACGGGACATACAACCCTTTCTTAGCCCGCTACCTGGATTTTATGGAAGGACGTGATGATAAGAAAGAATGTTATGCTAACGGATGCAACACATGGTGTGGGTCCAGTCATTTTACCAATCGTGATGATTTCGTTAATAAAAATCTTTACGAAATAACAAAAATCATGAATTCTGTTATCGGGGACCTTCAGACGTCCTATTCATTCGTACGAAAGAATATGCGATCCTCCATAGGGGTTACAGATAACATTGTGATGCTTGGTATACCTGAGACCGCAAAGAACGTCCTCACGGGGAACAGTGTGGCTAAAGCCAGCGTTAATAATGTGATGAAGGGGCGCAAAGAAAGGAATCGCTCACCTTGAATAATTAGGGTCATACATCGAACACACGTCGATACCGATGGTCTCCCGAGAAGACATGTTACACATTTCCTTGTCGTCCTTTATAATATAAAAACTGCAGCTCTCACATATACCGGGTCGATATCTATCACATGTTCCATTCATGCCACCATCTACACCAGTAAAATAACAAGTCCAATCATCACCTTTATGGACACAGAAACGGCAGGACATGCATTTTTTATAATTCTCATCGGACATTATGCCCATTATCGAGATTAAGGGATATACATGTTTCCGAGAAGTTAAATCATACATTGTAATTAAGTGGACATGGAAGATGTCGTAGAACTAAAAAAACAAGCCGAAGAGCTTAGACGCTCTTCAGGTAAGCTTGCGGATGAGGCGGAACGTATGATGACGGAACACAAATTTTTAGTGAAAAAAGCACGAACATACACAGTGAAAGCTTCTAATTCCGCTAAAATGAGAGATGAATGTAACCGAGAAGCTACTAATTCGGATCAAAAGGCAGATGCCTGGAAAGATCAGCATGACGACAGAAAAAGTAAGGATGCATTGAACCTAAGTAATGAGAGGAATCAGATGAATATGCATACTCAAGCTGCGAAGGGGATGCGCGTAAGAGGAAAGCGTGCCGAATCAGAATCCATAAAACTGAAAAAAATGGCCGACGAGTGTAATGAAAAAGCTTCGACCTTAAAAAAGAAGTCCGCATCCATGTGGCGCGAATCCAATAGCGAATACGAACTCTATGTAGGAGTTATGAATAAAATATCAAGAATAGAAAAAGAATTAAATCAGGAATAATATCCTGATCTTTAAAGGTTTATGACTTTTCTTTCTTATGATAAAGAATATGTGCCAGTGTTGCTACAAGTACTACGACTACAGCGACTATGACGATATAAATCAGAGACATCTTACCTGTTTAGGTTTATCGATATTTATTCTTTTCCACGAAATACCTTCATCCTGGTTTCGAGAGACTCAAAGGTCTTCTCATCAGGTTCAGATCCTATACTACCGAATGGCATCTGAGCTAAAAGTTTCCAATCGTATGGAAGTGCCCACCTTTCCCTTATATTAACATCGGCGACAGGATTGTAATGTTGTATAGAAGCTCCTAGACCCATATCCCTCAGTAGAAGCCAAACCGTATGTTGTAACATACCAGAGGACTGATGAGCCCATATAGGGAAATTACCTACGTTAGAAGGATAACGATTTCCGATCTCACAGGTACGGGTCATATCGTCAAAGAAAAGAATAGTTCCGTATGCCGATCTAAAGCTATCAATCTTCTCTTTACTCAATAAGGCATAACGCTGGTCACCGATCTTCTTCCTTAATGCTGTCTCGATGATGTCCCATAGGTCGTTGTGATCATAACCGAACATTACAGCTACACGCTGGCTCTGTGAGTTATAAGCAGACGGAACATGTTTTACAGCAACTTCTACGGCCGAGACTATCTCGTCGTTGTTAACATCAACATTACGCCCTAAGTCATAATAGGACCTGCGTGCCGATATGATATCCCTCAGTTCCATTTCCTCATCGGGCATATACGCAGGTGTGCTAATTAATCATTTCTTAAACCATTGGGAAAATTAAACGTCATTCCTTCCACGGACAAGAATCACTGAGCCATCCTTTTTTTGCCAACATTCCTGATATAATGCTGACCGGGAATCACTTTTAAGTTTGTACTTACGGATTATGGAGAAGAAGAATCTCTGAAACATCGAAGGCTTGACCTCCCCCGCGTTCCTTATTGCCTTCTCAACGGTGCTATGGATTATTATATCTAATTTTTTCCCATTTTTTTAGATAGCGTGTTTATACCTACGCCTACCGCCAACTGTATTCTGTACATATGAGGAACACCGATGAATCTTAATTACTCAGATATATCTTTACAAACATTTTTTGAATCTCTTCCAGATGTTGTTGAAACAACTACTGCAGATTTGCTGAATAATCTAGGTTCGGGACGATGCGCCATACAAAGATATCCCATGTGATCGAGCATCGTCTTCAACTCACCGATCATTCCCATGCAACGATAAGGGGAATCTATAACGATAACATCAGAATCTAACATGGCATCCACTATCGGCTTGACCTTGTCATATGCGGGGTATTTGCCCTCGCCTTCAAAAAACAAAGATCGCATCCTTTGCAGAACGCAGGGCCATCTTTTGGCATAAAGAACCCTGAGGTGTCATCATTTGAGGATATTTTCTTGCCCCTTTGCGGGATATTTTGTAAGTGTTTCCCTTATGTTCTTGTCAGTGGATGAGAATAACTTTCATAATATTACAATACAACTCGGTCGTTAAAGATTTTCTAGATAGAAAATAAGATGAGCCAAGACATAATATGACGTGATCGATAGCTTTACCCAGGATTTATTACCCTAATCGTCGGTCTTTTCGTAACGGAAATGAAACCCGACCTATTCGTCACAACGTTACGATCGGAAAAAATAACTTAGAAATTTATTCACGGATGCTTGTATGTGAACTTAGACCACAATCGGTCCGGATTCTTGTCCTCCGAGGTAAAGGATCATCTGTATATGATCAAATTAAATTCAACTATCTGGATATGTAAAAATGGCGAACGGGGAGGGATTCGAACCCTCGGCCTGCAGCTTAGGAGGCTGCC
>CAYJDU010000055.1:0-6131 GCA_964369035.1 uncultured Methanomassiliicoccales archaeon
GTGGCTTCCCAAGCCATTGACCCGGGTTCAAATCCCGGCGGTCGCACCATTATTACTCTGGCTTAGGGGGGTTAAGTCTTTATTAATCTCCTAACATGTGCTTTCGGTGACCAATGCTAGAGATCGACAGTTCAAGAGGCGAGGGTGGAGGGCAGATGGTCCGTACCTCGGTGGCCCTTTCGGCTGTTACTGGCATAACTTCGCATCTTACACGTATAAGGGAGAACAGACCCACCAACGGACTTTCTAAGCAACATTGTGCCGCCATAAGCGCAGTGGCAGAGATGACTGGATCCCAGGTCGAAGGAAATTTTACCGGATCCTCGGAATTAGTTTTTAGACCGGGGAACGAACAGAATAACCACATAGAACTGAACATAGGGACGGCAGGCAGCATTACCCTGGTATTGCAGGCCATATTACTTACGGCCCTTAATCACCGTGAGACGCTTACAGTTGATATACGGGGAGGCACCAACGTCCTATGGGCCCCACCTATCGATAGTTACCAACAGATCCTATTCCCACTTATGGCCCGAATGGGCGTACATGCCAACGTAGAGATAAAAGAACGAGGATTCTATCCTCGTGGCGGAGGACATGTTATCGCCACCCACAAACCTATCTCCAGAATATTACCGATGAATCTGGACGATAGGGGAGAACTTATCTCGGTACGTGGAATATGTTTCACACAAAATCTCTCCGACCGTATCAGCAAAGAAATCGTCCGCTCCTGTAAACACGTTATGAAACCTTTTGCAGATGCAGAGATCGAGATACAAACTACACAGGGCGATTCACGAGGGGCAGGAATATCCCTGGTCGCAGACTTCGAGAATGGGAAACTGGGGAGCAACGGCCTTACCACCCGAGAGTACTCGGCAGAAAAGACCGGAGAAGATGCTGCCAAAGATCTGATACAGGAAATGCAGAGCGGTGCATCCCTGGACATACATACAGCGGATCAACTTCTTCCGTACATGGCTATGGCCGATAAAAAAAGCTCATTCAAAGTATCGAATATCAGCAGGCACCTGCTTAGCCAAATGGATACGCTGGAGACTTTCCTCAACGTAAAATTCGGTGTTGAACGCAGAGATGACGGATATTATTTCTGTGTGAACCCAGGGGGTAAAGATGAGACCGTATGTTCAGGTTAACTGTGCCATGTCAGCAGACGGAAAGATCGCCGGCGAAGATCGGAAGCAGGTCACTATATCGTCGGTAGAAGACAAAGAAAGAGTAAAACAGCTTAGAAGAGATTCGGACGCGATCCTCGTTGGTATCGGCACCGTTATCGCAGATGACCCTCATCTTACTGTTAAGGACCTAGATTACGATACTAACCCCATAAGAATAGTTCTGGACCCTAAGGGGGATACACCTGATTCAGCCTTAGTTCTTGATCAAAGAGCACCGACGATCATTGTTACGCTTGGGTCATGCGAACGGGAATGGGATTGTGAAGAGACCATACGGACCGGGATCGATACCATAGATCTTGAGGACCTGATGGAACAGCTGTACGATATGGGGATCGATAAACTGCTTGTTGAAGGCGGAGGAGAAACAATATCTTCATTCTTCAGAGCGGGGCTTGTGGACCGTTATACCGTGTTCGTAGGCGGCCTGATAATAGGAGGCAAGAATTCACCGACCCCGGTCGATGGGGACGGGTGGATCGCTGATAAAGGGGTAAATATGGTCCTTGAGAAATCTGAAAGACTGGGTAACGGGGTCATTATGGACTTCGTATGCTTTTTTTGATCAGCTGTGCACATAATCCACTACGAAACTGTAATAATTATTTTCAGCTCCGAATACTTCACTTGATACTACAGTGACAGGTATTTTGTATATGGCCTCAAGGGCCTGAATGAAAAAGCCTCTAGCATACATCCCAAAGGATTCAGCCGCACCTTTGCTGACACGAAAATCGGATTTAACGATAAGAGTGAGAGGATTGAACTTGAATACGGATACATTACCTAGGTTCACGTAGGAATGCATCTCGCAAAGCTGGCCAATTACTACATCTATGGGCCCTTTAACGAGTTTGGCACTGAGCGCCTGTGCATGAATACGTCCTAAGCCCTCGTATATAGGAGCTATCGAAAGACCCAAACTGTCCATTGCTACGAACATGAAACTGGGCATATGAGCTCCGATCTGCTCGGGATCGTTGGACATATCGAAGAATAGCTCTTTCGCTTTGTTCAAAGACTCTGGGTCCGGATCCTTTGTGTGGACCAAACAGGAGGAACCTATGCTGTAGGTCTTCCTACGATTGTCATCGGGGTCGTCTTCAACTTTTATAATGCCGTCCTTCAACATCTTATCCAAATGGACCGATAACGTGGATTGTGCCTTACCTGTTATTTCAACCAGGTCCGTTAACGACAAACTCTTTTTAGAAAGTTCCTCGAGTATCCGAATACGTAGAACGTTGGAGACGTAGACCAAACCTTTTTCCGTATGATATAATTCAAAATCTTTTGAGGTAATGGCACTCATTAAAAGTGATAGGACATTGCATATAGTAATCAATTTCCAATGAAAAATAACTAAAAGAAGGATTACCCAACTTTAACAACAAATTTAACATAGTCTGAACATGTGACCAAAGTGGTAACATGAAAGTAAATTGCCGTTCTGGAAAAAAGGACATAAGAGCAGTTTGGTTCGAGGAAGGAAAGGTCACGATGATAGACCAAAGAAAACTTCCTGGAAACTTACAATTCGTTTCCTTCGATGATTATAGGGACGTTGCTGAAGCCATCCGGAATATGACCGTGCGGGGTGCACCGTCCATCGGAGCCTCTGCCGCTTACGCTATGTGCCTTGCAGCCATTTCAAACGAGGATATGGGGATAGCAAGTTATGAGATAAAATCTGCAAGACCCACAGCTAACGACCTTTTCTATGCTGTAGACAGTATGTTAGAGTCTTTGAAAAACGGTGAAGACCCTGTGGAAGCATCCGAAGCATATGCACAATCGATGGTTGATAAATGTACAGCCATAGGTAAATTCGGAGAACATCTTATCAAGGACGGGGCTAGGATCATGACCCACTGCAACGCTGGTGCCCTTGCTACTGTTGATGTGGGAACGGCTTTGGCCCCTATGAGGGCCGCGGACAGCTTGGGTAAGAAATTCTTCGTATACGTTTCAGAGACGCGTCCACGTCTTCAGGGAATGCAATTGACAGCGTGGGAACTCGTACAGGAAGGTATCGAACATGCCATAATACCTGACGGGGCCTCAGCCCATTATATGTCAAAAGGCGTGGATCTTGTGATCACCGGAGCCGATCGGATAGCCGCCAATGGCGATTTTGCTAATAAAATAGGAACCTTGGATAAGGCCATCGCAGCAAAATATTACGGGATCCCGTTCTACGTTGCCGCTCCGATATCCACCTTTGATTTCTCAACTAGAACTGGCGAGGACATAATAATTGAACACAGGGGCGAGTCTGAAGTTACTGAGATCCACGGACACAGGATAGCTCCAGAAGGCTCTAAAGCACTGAATCCTGCCTTTGACGTTACTACGGCGGACCTGGTGTCAGGTTTCATAACCGAGAAGGGCGTTCTTAGACCAGACGAGATAATGAAGGTGATAGGGTGAACGAAACATTCGGGCGAGAACTGCTTATAGAATTCTGTAATTTACTCTATGATAGGAATCTCACCGTCTCAGCAGGCGGTAATATGAGCATGATGATAGGTGACAGTGAGATACTGATAACGCCCAGTGGAAGGAACAAGGGACTTCTTAAACCTGAAGACCTGGTCCTCATCGGTACGGACGGATCAGTGATATCTGGAGGTGCCCCCTCTATTGAAAGTGGTATGCATCTGGCACTTTACAATCTGAACGATGACACTAAAGCGGTGGTCCACTGCCACCCCTTATATTGCACTTCCATAGCAGTCAAGGGCAAAAGACTAAGAACGGAAATGACTCCTGAGGGAGTCCTTCTTCTTGGAAAGGTCCCGATGATACCGTACTACACGCCGGGATCACAAGAACTGGCGGATGCTGTGGCCGCGAATCATAGATCCAAAGCTATGCTGATGGCACGTCACGGTGCCCTCACCCAGGGAAAAACAATGGAAGAAGCTTACAATAGAATGGAAGAGCTAGAATTCCAGGCAAAACTTCAAACCGTCTCAGGAAGGACAAGGTGTCTACCGCCATGGGAAATAGAGAAACTTAACAGGATGTGAAAACTTGGCGATACTGGTCACTAAATGGTTCGGCGTATTCATATGCGATGAAAAAACAGATAGGATCCTGAATAAGGTCCTAATGCCTTTGGACCCAGAATTGACCGCTGAGAAACTGGCACTTATCCAAAGAGGACAGATACTCCAAGAAGAGAGGGATTTGGTGGCCGGAATAGGCAAGACATCCGTCTCGGAGAGAAGACAATCAGAACTTGGACGTCCTGAGATGTATGATTCGTCGTTCATAAAACCTGAAAACTTTGGTTTCACACCAGATATGATGCACCAGGTCATGATTCGTCTGGGAAAGCTCAGGACATCAGAACCCGTCCCAAGGGATAGGAACTTGGTTCAGGCCATAAGATATCTTGACAGTTTACATGAGACCTGTAACTTGATAGACGAAAGGTTACACGAATGGTACGGAATGCATTTCCCCGAACTAGCAGATAGCACTAACGACAGGAAATATTCCGACCTGATAGCTAATCACGGCGAGAGAGAAGGCATCATCGAAGAGTTGGATCTGGAGATACAATCCATGGGTGCTGATTTTGATACAGAGGATATGGACTCCGTAAGAGCTCTTGCAGTTAATCTATCAAATATGTACGATGAAAGAGAACGTATAGACGAGTACATCGAATCCATAGTCAGAGAGACCTGTCCAAACATGTGCGAACTCCTAGGCGGACCTTTGGCCGCTAGATTGATCTCACTGGCAGGAGGATTGGAAAGACTTTCATCACTTCCTTCGTCTACTGTACAGCTTCTCGGGGCAGAGAAAGCGATGTTTAGACATCTTAGGTCCGGAAAACGTCCACCTAAGCATGGTGTATTGTATCAATATCCTGCCGTCCACAGAGGACCTTATTGGCAGAGAGGAAAGATAGCCAGATCCCTTGCTGGGAAGACGCTTACAGCGGCCAAGATCGATAATTACAAAGGCGAATACCGTGGAGACATACTCTTAAAGGAATTCGAGACACGTGTGGAAGATATCCAACGTAGATACCCAGATCCACCGAAAAAGAAGAAATCGTCTTCGAGCAAAAAGAAACGCCCGAAAAGACGATCGGATTGATTTACGGCCTGATATTCTTCATTGCCTCTTTGACATCGTACCCTTTGAGCACTATATCGGAGATGGCCCTGGTTATGCCTTCTACGTCCTTGTGCTGGAAAATATTACGACCGATAGATACCCCGCATCCTCCGGCCTCAAGAGAATCTTTCACCATTTTGAGCATTTCCGCATCAGATTCCATCTTAGGCCCTCCAGCAATAACTACGGGGGCAAGTGTACCTCTGACGATCTCACGGAAAGAATCGATATCACCGGTGTAACTGCATTTTACTATGTCCGCACCTATCTCGGTAGCAACTCTGGCACTATGTGCTATGAGCTGAGGGTCGAAGGAGTCTTTGATCTTAGGTCCACGAGGATACGCCATCACCAGAAGGGGCATCCCCCATTCCTCGCACTGATCCGATACTATCCCTAGATCACTAAGCATCTCAGGTTCGGTCTCAGCGCCTATGTTGACGTGCATAGATACCGCATCAGCACCCATCTTAAGGGCTTCGGCAACGGTCGCAACAAGGACCTTGCTGTTACTGGTATCGCCCATGTCCGTAGATGCCGACAAGTGAAGAATAAGTCCTATGTCATTACCACTGGCACGATGACTGTAACGAACGATGCCTTTGTGCATGACCACTGCCGTAGCCCCACCATTAGCGACAGCGTCCACCGTATCTTTCATATTATAGAGTCCGTCGGTGGGCCCTATGGATATCCCATGGTCCATAGGCACGATAACACAGTTACCGGTGGCCCTGTCCATTATCCTCTCCATTCTTACATTCTTTCCGAATATCATGGTAACCACGA
>CAYJDU010000056.1:0-6095 GCA_964369035.1 uncultured Methanomassiliicoccales archaeon
TACGTGAATACAAACCTGATTTCACACTTTTCTTAGGGGATGTGACCGATATGGGTACGGGAGAGGATGCCGCGAATATAATCCGAGGCATAGATTCCGAAGTTTATGTAATTCCAGGGAACTGTGATCCAAGGGATATGCCAAAAAAGATCTCGGACGTAGGTCATGATATGCATGGTAAAGGCACTGTTATAGACGGCCAGTATTTTGCTGGACTTGGAGGCTCCAATATCACGATCTTTGATACCCCTTTCGAACTTACGGAAGACGAGTTGTACAAGGGTCTGAAACCCATATCCAAAAAAGGTATGGTAATGATGACTCATGTCCCATCATTTGGTATACTTGATACAATTCCTTCAGGACAGAACGTCGGCAGCAGGTCCGTAAAGAAGATAGTGGACGAGTTCCGCCCCATCATTGCATTGTCTGGACATGTGCATGAAGCTATCGGAGCTGTTGAGCATGAAGGGACCTTGTTCGTGAATCCAGGGCCCGCCAGAGAAGGATATTGTGCCATCATAGACCTTAAGGATGGTAAAGCTAAAGCTACATTGCTCGGTCCTAGGGATTGAACAATATCGCAAAGCTTTTTATAGGGTATCCAATGTAGTGGATTTGATTATAATGGCACTTTGGCAGGGTAAATCCAAAAGAACAGCATCCGGCGGTAGGCGTGTCCTATGCGCGGGAAAGAGAAAATTCGAGATAGGTAGAGAGAAACAGTTCACCCGTATCGGTCGCCATTCAGCTAAGGCGTACCGCGTAATGGGTGGAAACTTCAAGATGGGAGTCCTTGTTGCAGAGTATGCTAACGTTATCGATAAGAAAACGAATATGGCAACTAAGGTGAAGATCGTCACAGTCAAATTAAACCCAGCAGACCCTAACTACGTTCAGCGTAACATCCTGAACAAGGGTGCGACCATATCCACCGAAGCCGGTGACGCAATAGTCACTTCCAGGCCCGGACAGGATGGGGTCATCAACGCAGTTCTGCTTTGAAACAATTAATATAAACGGGCCGCCGGTTTCGGCGGCCCTTACCTGCCTATTCTACAATTAGTTTTAATCGTATCATGTGATACGTGTTCATTATGGCCTACGATGAGGACAACGCCATTGTAATATGGCCGGAATATTTTGATAGCGAAAGGACCCGTGCAGAGGGACGAAGACTTCCTAAATCTCTATGTGTTAAAAATCCAGACTTGGACATTATTGCAAAGGGTGCCATGATCCTAGATCTCGATTACCGCATTATAGAGAGCAAATCCTATCCCAGTAATGCTAATGCTAAAAAAGGCTGCGTCCGTGTGGAAAAAGGTAAGATGGCGAAAACAGAGATCCTTCCACGTATGGGAGAGATACTTGTTAAAAATCAAAAGTGATCGAGATGATCACTGCATTGGAATCCCGTATCTTAGATATTAACGCTGAAACATTAGGTATTGACACTTTTACCCTGATGGGTAACGCAGGCACAGCACTGGTCAAAATCCTAAAGCAGTATCCTGGTAAGCGGTTCCTTTTCGTATGTGGTTCAGGCAACAACGGAGGGGACGGTTTTGCGGCAGCAGGTAAAATGCGGGATGAAGATGTCACCGTATGCCTGATGGGACCTTCGTCATCCATTCATTCATATGCGTCCAAGAAATATTATTCGGAACTCGCTTGCCCTATCATAGACATCGCTGATCTAGATATCGATAAATTCGATGTACTTGTGGATTGTGCCCTAGGAACTGGGATTTCTGGTGAACTTCGTGAACCTTATCTGACCTTCGTTATGCTGGCACTATCCTTTGAAGGACTTACTGTATCGGCGGATGTGCCCACAGGACTCGGATGCAGTGATCAGATAGTTCCAGATATCACCGTGTCGTTCCATGATGTTAAAGCAGGGATGACCCAGGAAAACTCCGGAAAAATTATCATTGCCGACATAGGGATCCCTGAATCTGTAGTGAATGCCATAGGTCCAGGGGATATGTTGAGATATCCTATACCTAGAACAGATAGTCACAAGGGTTGTAACGGACGGGTTCTAATAATCGGAGGAGGGCCGTACTACGGCGCCCCTGGTATGTCTGGTCTTGCCGCCCTGCGTGTAGGCGCAGACCTGGTGAATATTGCAGTGCCAGACCATATAGCGCAGGTTGTTGCATCATACTCGCCAGTGTTCACGATCCGTCCGCTTGGAAAAGAGGGCAGTCCCCTTACTATATGTCATGCCCTGCTTCCTGAACATGTGCCGCATCTTCTGGAAGCCTCAAATAATTACGACGCTGTGCTTATCGGGCCTGGTCTAGGATCAGCTGAATGTACAATGGAGGCGGTGAACGATTTTGTATCTCGTTGTAAAGTCCCGATGGTCATTGATGCCGACGCAATAAATTCTATCGGGCCGGGATTTAGATCAAATGTGCCAGTGATATTTACTCCTCATAGAGGTGAATTCATAAGATTAGGAGGATCGGATACTTTTGAAGAATCCGATGTTCACGATCTTGCGATATCTATGAACTCCGTCGTCCTACTAAAAGGTAAGACAGACATAATATCCGATATCGGGATGTTAAAAATAAACACTACTGGCACTGCCGCAATGACCGGTGCAGGCACTGGCGATGTCCTCGCTGGTATCGTTGTCGGGCTTCTCTCAAAAGGTATGAAAGCTTTTGATGCTGCATGTTTGGGAGCCTATATTTGCGGTAAAGCCGGAGAATATGGATTCGAGAAAAGATCTTATGGAATGATTGCCACCGATGCGATAGACAACATCCCGTTCGTTCTGAACGAAGGACTTAGGAAATAACGATGGATATACAGCCAGTAAGCGGGGTTCCCGCGCTTTGTTATGATAGGAAGCTTATCATCGGAGATCTTCATATAGGAGTCGAATCACACCTTGGTTCGAAGGGATTCCATCTAGTATCCAAAACCTGGGAAATGTTCGATTCCATCATCAATATTTCTGAGGAGTGTGATCGACTTATCATTCTTGGGGATATTAAGGATTCAGTGCCTGGCACATCTAAACAAGAATACCGGGAAATCCCAGATTTCTTCGATAGACTTCTTGAACATTTCGATGATATAGACGTTGTCCGCGGTAATCACGATACGAACATAGAGGAATTCCTACCTGGTAGAGTAAGGATCCGTCCTGCTTCCGGTCTGAGGGTTGGACGGGCAGGATTCATACACGGACACACCTGGCCTTCCGAAGATACGATGGATTGCGACACACTTATCATGGCTCATAATCATCCCGCTGTGATGTTCCGCGACGGCGTTGGGAAGATCACCACGGAACCGTGTTGGATGCGTGGAAAATTTAATGGCGGACCCTTTGAGAAATATAGTAAGGTGCCGAAGGAGTTCGTCGTAGTACCTGCTTTCAACCGCATGCTCGGTGGCTCTCCCGTTAACATAGAGGGAGAGAGACTTTTAGGCCCATTGCTTAACAGCGACCTACTGGACATCGATGGTGCCCGCATCTATCTTTTAGATAGTATGAACCTTGGTAGACGCAAAGATATCCTTTTGACCGGACGGGACCGCTCCCGCTGGAAGAAATAAATTGAAAAAAAGTAAAATGTTTAAGTTGGAGGGATTTCTCCCTCCAGTTTTACGCTCAGCCGCGCTTGACACTATCGAGGAGAGAACCGTCGGCGCGTATGATGTCCGCCGTCATCGGCATCTGACCAGGTAAGCTGTGGGTAGCACAGGAGTTGCAGGGATCGTATGCCCTGAACGCCATCTCCACCATGTTCAGCAGACCGGGAGAAACCTCGAAGTTCTTGATCAGGCCTCTAGCCACCTTGGCAATGTCACAATTGATAGGTCCATTGTTGTTGGTGGTCCCGACGATCAAGTTGCACTTGGTAACGATACCTTCCTCGTCACACTCGTAGTCGTGGAAGAGAATTCCTCTTGGAGCCTCGACGACACCGACACCACGTCCTCCGGGCTGGAGATCGTGCCTCTTGATGTTCGGATCCATGAGCTTGTCATCCTGCAACGACCTGACACACTTCTCTGCGGCATAGATCATTTCTATGATCCTTGCCCAGTGAGTTACCAATGTATGTTGCACAGGTCCGTTTATACCAAGGTCCTTGAAGAATCCCTGGTAATACTCGAACTCTGCCTGTGCGAGCGGTGTGGAGATGCTTTCCGCAACGTTCAACCTGGCCAAAGGAGCAGCGCGGTAAAGACCGCTTTCTGGACCTGCGACCATTCCCTGGTAACCGACGTTCTTGAGGAACGGGAACTTCATGTAGCTCCATTCTTCGGATGCTTCTGAAATGTGGTCAAGATAGTCATCAGACATGAACCTTGCATACTCCTCGCCTTTCTGGTCCACAGTCCTTATGGGTCCATCATGGAACTCAAGCTGATTCTTCTCGTTGACGAGACCCATGTGATAGGTCTCGTTGTAGTAGAGATCAGTGTTGGTTATGATGTCGACATAGTCCTTGTTAGCAAGGACCAGGTCCTTGAAGACCTTCATGGTTGTCTGGGAGAAGTCAACGAGATCATGTGCCATGGCCTCAAGCTCTTTCTGTTCTTCAGCGTTTATAGGCTTGGTAACTCCACCTGGAACTGACATCACAGGGTGCGTGGCTTTTCCGCCTATAATCGCCTGGATCTTCTGTGCCTTGGCACGGGTCTCAAGGACTGCGCCTCCAAGTTCAAGTCCAACGCGATCTACTACGCCGAGAACGTTTCTCTCTGCCGCAGGGGCACCAGGTCCACAGACGAAGTCCGCGGATGCGAGAGCGTAGAAGTGAGCGATGTGACTGTGCACGAAGTGAGCATGGAAGAACGCGTCCCTTATGGTGAACGCGGCCTCAGTGGGCGTAGTGTTGTAACACTCATCAGCCGCTTTTGATGCGGCCATGTGGTGCGCCCCGGGGCAGACACCGCAAAGTCTTGCAGTGATCTGGTTCATCTCAGTGACACGCCTTCCTACACAGAACCTTTCAAAGCCTCTCAGCTCTGGGGTCTGCCAGTATGCGTTCTTTACGTTTCCTTCATCGTTTAGGAATATCTCGATCTTACCGTGTCCTTCAAGACGGGTAATTGGATCGATCAAGATCCTCTTCTTGTCTGTTTTCTTCTTTTCATCCCAAATAATTGGTGCGGCCATCTTACTGACCTCCTTCATCAACTGCTCTCTTGATCAGCGACTTCGACATAGAGAACGAATAGAAGTACCCAAGCGGGTCCTTTATCTGATCCATTATGTCATCTATCTCATTTTCTTTCATTAAGGGATCGTTGTCCTTGATAGGGAACAATGAAGCGATAGCAGTGAATGCACTCGATCCAAGTTCCTGAACATCGGGCGATGGCCCGTAACATCCACGGCAGGGTTGTCCTACTTTAGTGCATACTGCACCACAACCACCCATTGTGGAAGCCCCAAGGCATAATATACCAAGGTCGACCAGACACTGGTCGTTGTTCGTGTCTACCTCGTATGGTTCCTTGACCACTGTGATCCTCTTGTACTCCTTCTTCCTGGGGCACTCTTCACAGAGGGTCTTGGAGGTGACTCCGACCATAGTTCCCTTTGGTGGGAGTGCTATCCCGTTGTAGACCAGGTCTGTGACTGCCTTAAGCAGGTGCGAAATGGACTCCTGCATAGGAGGACATCCGGGGATGTAATAATCTACGTCGATTATCTGATCCAACGCATACACTGTGTCGTACAACAAAGGAAGGGTTAGGTCTCCTTCGGGAACGGTGGTCTTGGTCTGAGGGATTGACGGTTTGTTGCTGTGATATTTGTTCTGGAACGATGCCGAGCTGGGCGTCGTCTCATACACATATTTCAGAATCTCGTCTTTTCCACCAGGTACAAGGTTAGCAAGTGACGGGGTTCCACCGAAACATGCACAGGTACCGTAAGAGACTACTATAGTGGACTTCTGCCTGAGCAGTCTTGCCATATGTTCGTTCTCTGCGTTCCTTATTGCACCGTTTATCATGCAGACGGTTATCGAACCGTCTTCCATGGCTTCAACATCCTGTTCTTTTCCGTCGACAGCTATGGGCCAAAATACTACGTTGGCCATGTCTTT
>CAYJDU010000057.1:0-5915 GCA_964369035.1 uncultured Methanomassiliicoccales archaeon
TCAATATAGTGATAGACCCCAGTGTACATAAGGGAATGCCGTTCTCCAGATTTCATGGTCTCACCGGAGTCGTCGTTGGAATCCGGGGAGCCGCTTACGAAGTCAGTGTAAAGTCGGGCAACAAGACCAAAATGGTCGTTGCTAGACCTGAGCACCTCGTAAGGAACGTTCTGTGAACGGAAGATAAATAACAGGTGGATTAAAATGGCTGAAAAATACGTAAGTCTTGCAGAGGTCGCCGAGCTACTGGCTGGCGACAAAGAAGATAGAGGACTCCTTGTAACACAGAATGCGGCAATGGAGCACGCCAAGACCGTCAGCCTTCTCTCCGTAGAAGATACGAGGGCCCTCATCAAAGAGTTAGAGGGGATCCCGCCTGTATCAAGCTTTACCGCTGTTAAGATAGCGGACGTGCTTCCTAAATTTCCGGTCGACATACGTGCGATTTTTTCTAAAGAGAGAGTCAACCTAGAACCAGAAACCATTAAAGATATTTTAGCGACAGTCGCTAAATACCTGTGAGCGGATACTCGAGAGGGATAACCGTGGAAGAGTACGTACGCATTATCGATTATTTACCGCAGGGCATACCTAGCGGTAGTTATTCTAAAAAAGAGCCTGTATGTTTCGGGGTCGGCGAAGAGGAGTTCAAACTGTTTGAACTAGTACCAAAAGCCAACGCCAAGATTCATATGGGGGACCGCGTCTATGTAGGAGAGAATAGATCTCTCCGCACACAGATAGATCACATCAGGAAGCGCGTGGGATACAACGAACTAACCAACACCGCCCAGACCGAACTGGATTATGCTGTGGAAGAAGTTGTAACCTCCAATCCTAAAAGATTTATACGCTTCTACAACGAAGCTATTCCGATATCTATGCGAAAGCATATGTTAGAAGAACTTCCTGGACTTGGAAAGAAGAGCATGGAAGCGTTGATCAAAGAACGCAGTAAAGAGAAATTCAAAGACTTTGAAGACCTATCGGCAAGGGTCCCCGTCGTCAAGAACCCGGAAAAGCTGATATCTGCAAGGATAATCTTAGAAATATCTGACAGCGGTATGAAGCGCTATATCTTCGTTGCAAGATGAACGAAACCAGTCGCTTGATCAATGAAACTGGCCTGATTCCTAAAAAGGAAAAAGGCCAGAATTTTTTAACTGATAAAGCTACGGCAGATAGACAGATCGAGTACGCTGATATTTCTAAGACAGACAGGGTGCTGGAAATCGGTCCAGGGTTCGGAATTTTAACTGAACGCCTTGTTCAAGCTAGCAATCACGTCACATGCATAGAACTGGACGATAAACTAGCGGACTATATAGAAAAGAGATTCGGAGACAAAGTGGATCTCATACGAGGGGACGCGTTGAAGATCCAATGGCCGAAATTTGATGTGTTCGTCAGCAATCTTCCATACAGCATTTCTACCCCCATAATATTTAAACTACTGCAACACGATTTCAAAAAAGCCGTTGTGATGGTACAAAAAGAATTCGCGGATCGGATGAACGCTACACCTAACACCAGGGATTACTCCAGACTCACTGTGGGGATCTATTATAGAGCGGAATGCGAGGTCGTCGAGACGGTACCTTCAGCTCGTTTTAATCCCAGACCTAAAGTCGATTCGTCAATAGTGACGTTAATCCCACGGGCCACGCCTTTCAAAGTAGATAACGAAAAACTGTTCTTTAGGATCACGGATATATGTTTCACTCATAGGCGTAAAAAGATAGGCACCTCCCTTAAGAACGCAAGAATCATAGATAAGAATTCAGACCTGCCTTACCTTGATGATAGGATCGAGGTTCTTTCCCCCGAGAAGATCGGCGAATTATCAAATTTGATAAATACAGATACAATAAATGTATAATGCTTGTGAGGTCATACAAGGTCGATTTAATGCTTATTGGAATTGTAGGAAAACCCAACGTAGGGAAATCAACTTTTTTCGGCGCTGCTACCATGGCACCTGTCGAGATCGCCAACTATCCATTCACTACGATAGAGCCCAATAAGGGGATCGGACATGTGAGGTCCCCTTGTCCATGTAAAGAACTAGGCGTGAAATGTACACCCCATAACTCCACATGTGTCAACGGCGTACGATGGATACCTGTAGAATTACTGGATGTCGCCGGCTTAGTGCCAGATGCATGGGATGGAAAGGGGCTTGGGAACAAGTTCTTGGACGATTTGAGGCAGGCTGACGCCTTGATCAACGTCATAGATGTCAGTGGTTCTACCGACATAGAAGGGACCCCTATCGCTTTAGGGACGCATGACCCCATCGAGGATATAACCTTCCTTCAGAAAGAGATCGATCGTTGGATGTTAGAGATTATAAAGAACGGCCTCGGAAGAATAGCCAGACAGGCAAAGATGAAAGGCACCAAACCAGAAACGATACTGGCTGAAAGACTGGCGGGCCTCAAGGTCACAGAAGGACAGATCAAGGATGCAGTCAGGAACGTCTCATTGCCTGAGGACCCATTACTATGGACAGACGAGATACTATTACCGTTCTGTTCAAGACTTAGGGAACTGAGTCGCCCTACAATGGTTGCTATGAACAAAGCAGATATCGCATCCCAAGAAAATATACTCAAGGTACAGGATTTTACCAGCGGATGCGCTCCAACCATGGCAGATACCGAACTCACATTGAAGAAAGCCGCTGCCGCTGGAATGATAGAATACGTTCCTGGGGACGAGTCGTTTAAAATTAAGGACGGGGTTAAACTTAACGATGCGCAACGTAAAGCGTTGGATCGCATGAATGAGAACCTGACACGTTTTAAGGTGACCGGCGTACAAAAATGTTTAGAGGATGCCACTTTCGATCTACTGGATCAGATAACCGTCTATCCAGTAGAGGATGAGGGCAAGTATACGGACCACTTCGGAAGAGTACTGCCGGATGCTTACCTTATGCCACGTGGGGCCACCGCAAAGGACCTGGCGTACAAAGTGCACTCGGACCTAGGGGATAAATTCATCAGAGCTGTGAACGCGAAGACAAAACGTACCATAGGAGCAGACTATATCCTTCTGGACGGCGACGTCATTAAGATAATTTCAAACAAGTGATAACATGGGAAAATGGGATGTCAGGCTGTTATCCGCGTCATACATACAGAACGACGAGGATATCTCTATCGAACTTTTCGGTAAAACACGGGATGGAAGATCAATAACAGTACTGGCACATGGTTTTAGACCTTATTTTTTTATCGTAGACCCTACTTCAGCGATAGAGGAGAAGTTAAAAAAAGACCGAGAGGTCATTTCAACAGAGCATGACAACCTTCTTTTTCATGGGGAATACCATGACGTCCTGAAAGTCACCATAATGTATCCGTACAAAGTGCCAGAGTACCGTAATAGTTTGAAGAAGGAAGGTCTTTGGGTACTATCGGCGGATATACCGTTCCACCTCAGATACATTTACGACCTGGATCTCGGCGCATGTCTAAGGGTGAATGGGAAGGAGATATCAGGAACATATACTACGGACCTGATTGTAGATATGGAAGATTACGAGGACATCGATCCATTTACTCCGCCTATGAGAGTGATGTCTTTCGATATTGAGAACAGTATAGAACACGAATTCATCTACTGTATATGTGCGGTCATATCTGAGAACGACGTTATAAGGGAATGTGAACCTATAACCGGATCTGAAAGGGACATAATAACTCAATTTGCAGAACTTATCAAGAAAGAGGACCCGGACGTCCTAACCGGTTATAACATAGATAATTACGACATAAAGAAGATCAAAGAACGAGCAGACGTGAACAGGCTCACCGACGCAATGCCTTGGGGACGAGACGGAGGACAGATCAGAAGTGTCAGCGACAGATATTGGCGCATTAAAGGCAGGCTCGTGATAGATGCTTGGTGGGCGGCAAAGAAAGAAATCCGTCCTAAACAAGAAACTCTTAACGCCGTTTCTATGCAGCTTTTGGGCGAGGGGAAGATGGATGTCAATCCTGCAGAAATGGACGCCGAATGGAAAAATAATCGAGAAAAAGTTCTTGAATATTGTACGAAGGACGCAGAACTGGCACTTCGAATTCTTGATAAGATAGATTCCCTGAGGAAAGGCATGGATCTAGCCGCGGTCTCCAGATTACCTGTAGAAGACGTCCTATCATCAGGATCATCCCAGTTAGTCGATTCGTTGCTCATACGTGCGGCAGATAGACACAAAGTGGCAGTACCTACGATGGGCGGTCGGGGAGCTAAGGAAGATCAGATAGAAGGCGGATACGTCCATACTATGAACGCAGGATTGTATCACTGGGTAGTTGTTCTGGACTTTAAGTCCATGTATCCGTCTCTGATCATATCCAAGAACATATGCTTCACCACATTATCGGAGGATGGCGAAATAATAAGCCCTTCGGGAGCACGGTTCATGTCCAAAGAGCGTCGTGAAGGATTGCTCCCAACGATACTTTCTAACCTGATGGGGTACAGGGACAGCATCAAGTCTTCAATGAAGCTTACCAAAGACCCGCACGAACATCATTATCTGGATGGTCTTCAAGAAGCCGTTAAAATTATAATGAACACGTTCTACGGGGTGTTCGCATCCTCGTTCTACAGATTCACGAATAAGAATATCGGTGCGGCCATTACATCCTTTGCCAGAGGCAACGTCAAAAATATAATAAGCGAACTGGAATCGGAAAAGGTCGGTGTCATCTATTCCGATACAGATTCAGTTTTCATACAATCCCCTGCCAATGACCTTGAGGGATCTGTGGCCTTTGGAAAATCCTTGGCGAAAAGATTCTCAACGGCGGGAGGAGTCTTAGAGTTCGAGAAACTTATGGAACCGTTGTTCTCGCACGGTAAGAAGAAAAGGTACGTAGGAAGGGTTGTCTGGCCTACGAAGGATGATGATCTTCTAGTACGCGGTTACGAAATCCGTCGTTCTGATTCATTCGACATACAAAGCAAACTTCTTGAAAAATTGTTCGAAGAGATATTGAACGAAGAGAATGAAAAGGCCATCGCCTACGTAAGACAAACTATACAGGATACGTTAGAGGGCAGAATTCCTGCCGAAGAACTTGTTATCTCCAGGACGTGTAAAGGCCTCAACGCATACGCCAACCCTGACAGGATGACCAACGTACAAGCAGCCCGTAAGATGATGGCGTTAGGTTACAAGTTCATACCAGGTATGAAAGTTTCTTGGATAGTCACCAACGGCTCGGTAACCCCTCAGAAGGTCGAACCCTTCATCAGCGGTAAGAAATTTGAATTTAAGCCTGATTACCGTTACTATGCAGAACGTTTGGCACATACAGTATCCAGAATAACTGAGGTTTTCGGCTGGAATGAGAAGGACTTGATGATGGGGAGTCAACAAACAACACTTTTTGATATGGATTTTCAATCGAAATCCGATACTAAGCAACAGGTCGTATCTAAAACAATTAAACCCAAGGTCAAGAACAAGACCTCTAATCTGAACGATTTCTTCTGACTATAAGCCTTTATTTAAAATACAAATGAATTAAACAATGCCCATAGGATCAGCGAGACGAAAATAGTCAGGATACAAAAGAACGTGTATGCGTTGCTATTTTTGTTCTTATCCGTATGTGCCAGTACTGCACTGAATGCACCCAAGACCAACCCCGCGAAAGGAATTATGATTCCAAGTATTATGCCCAATACACCTAATAAAGGTGGCAGGACTGACGGGGACCCCTTCACTAATTGAGGTGGCGTGATCAGTTGATCCGCACCACAACTAGGACAAAAACGGGTGCCCTGCGGAATATCATATCCGCAATCAGTACAATAAGACATAAACGTAGAATGTAACGGCCGATATAACATTATGCGGTCCTGGAAACATCAATAATTAAATAGTGTATAGCAAT
>CAYJDU010000058.1:0-5782 GCA_964369035.1 uncultured Methanomassiliicoccales archaeon
GAATTCAATATCTCATAGAGGCAAGGCAATACGTTCGCTGTTAGAAGAAATAAAAAAACGCCGTCCTGCCTGAGCAGAACGGCTTAAAGGTTTTACTTGTCTTTCTCGTCATCCTCAGAATTCTTTTCCTTCACTGATTTAATATCGTCAAGGCTGTAAGAAACGTCTTTCTGATACAATTCGCCCTTGTAAGCGTACATGGGGATTGCGAGTATGGCCATCACTGCGTATATGATGATCATAACTGCTACAATCGCAATAACTACGATCACGGCGATGTTAAGGACCGATTCGAATACGCCAGGTATCATCAGGGCATAAACGATCAACGCTATCAGCGCAATCACTCCTACGCCCAGTAATACCATCATCAAAGCAGAAGGCCAAGTTTTCTTTCTTTCCATGTCTGTTGTCATATCAATCACCTCAGCTCGGTTTCGGAAGGTACGGGATTAGTGATTTTGCAAGGTCAGAAAGGGTCATCGACTGTATGATGATCTTTCCAGGTCCTGTCAATGTCGTAACGAATAGACCTTCCCCTCCGAATAGTGCATTCTTTAAGCCTCCTACTGCGGCTATATCGTATTTTACGGATTCTTCCCATCCAACAGCGTTGGCGGTTGAGACCTTGTATACCTCTCCTGGTCTTAGATCAACAACGTTAAAATCACCGCAGGCCGCACCCCATGCAACACCGTTACCGCTAATCTTCTGAAGTATCAGACCTTCGCCACCGAAGAACACGCTACCAAGCTTCTTTTGGAAAGCTAAGTCCACGGTTACCGTTGGTTGCGATGCGATGTACGCTGACCGCTGGAGTATCCAATTCTTTCCTGGTACCACGTTAAGATCAATTATTTTACCTGGGGCGTCACCCCCCAAGCCGATAAGTCCGGTACCTCCTTCGGTTTTGAACGTGACAAGGAAGAACGATTCCCCCGCGATAGATCTTTTCAATCCCTTGAACAGACCACCTTCCATGTTAGTCTCCATACGGGTGTTCCCACTCATGTACTTCATATTGCCAGGGGTGGCACGTATCTCCTCTCCTGGTTGCAGTTCTATGTTAACGAACTGTAGATTATCTCCCGTGATAGTGTATTTCAGAGTAAAGCCTCCGTCTTAACATTGACATATATGAATAAAAGCATATGCTTAGGCTTGAAGCCAAGTGGTAAAAAAACGATATGATTATTAATGAAACAGCAATCCCGATATGTAGGGACTGTGGGTTAGCTTGGTATACTTGTGGCTTTGGGAGCCATTGACTCCGGTTCAAATCCGGACAGTCCCACTTTACCATCATCGTTCCAACTGAACGTATCGATTTAAGGATAAATCTATAAATTCCGTGAACGGTGTAAATTTTTATGAGCGAATGTAACATAGATGTTCAGCCCGGAGTATGCAGGCTTAGAACGAAGATCAAGGCTACCATCAACGATGAGTGGAAAGTTGTGTTCGTGATTGAAAGTGAATGTCAAAGCGTTCGTAAGTTAGCGGATATACTGGGACCTTTGGACCCTATGAAAAATGTCAATGTCAGATTCTCTGATTCTGATATATACAAAGCGGCGGACGAAACCATTCCACACACAGCATGCCCTGTCCCCTGTGCTTTGGCCAAGGCTTTAGAGGTGGCGGCGGACCTTGGGATCAAACGAGACGTCATCATAGAGATAAGATGAACCAATACGACGAGACCTTTTTCGTTCTCGATCATCGGTTAAGATCCTTTGTCGATTCAGAGGATGAAGTGATCCTAACCGGTGCAAGACGAATGGGACGGGTCCAACTCATGGATGCTATAGCGAATTTCTTAGTTCGTGAACGACCGGATGCGAACATAGTGGACGTCAAAAACATACCAGGGGATCTGCAGAAGTTCTTTATAAACAAATTAAAAGGCAATGATATTGTGCTGATATACTCGGTGATGGATGTGCCAGATTGGGAACAGGCTATCATTTCTTCGATAAAAGGAAAGGTCACGGTATACTGTGGACAGGACATATGCCATCAAGTCCCTGCATGTTTCAAGCGTATCATAACTAGGATATGAAGAATTAAGTGTCGATGTTCTTGAGGCCTATTATCACGGTCAACGATTTACATCTTCAAGGTTTTAGGATATTGTAAATAAGGCTTAAGGCCAAAGTATCCCTTGTTTTAAGTAAGGTCTTGCTGCATATTGGAGGTCCTTCGGACACATGATTTTTATTCTATGATATGATTACCCCTGTTAATGAGAACTGATGCGCAGGACGCAGACAGGTTCGACAGGATGAGACGTATCGATTGGATCGATATGGACCTCATAGTAAATTCGAGATGTCTTGTGGTCGGCGCAGGTGCCCTTGGTAACGAAACGGTGAAATGTATGGTTCTAGCAGGTTTTTCTGATATTACCGTTGTTGATATGGACCACATAGTCACTTCTAATCTCAGTAGATGTGTTATGTTCCGCGAAGACGATAACGGTCTAATGAAATCCCAGGTCCTGGCACGTCGTGCAATGGAACTATCTTCGGGATCTGATGTTAAAGCAATCAACTCAAGGGTGCAAGACATAGAAGATTGGGATTACGACCTAGTTCTAGGTTGCCTTGATAATATAACCGCAAGACTTCATACAAATTCGCACTCCGTATTTCATGGGATACCTTACGTAGATGGAGCCACCGACGGAATGTCTGGTAAAGTACAGGTCGTCCTTCCCGATGGGCCTTGTTTACAGTGTGCCATGAACGACAGTCACGTAAGGACCGCGGATCTAAGGTTCTCATGTACTGGCGGTTCACATGTTTTTGTTCCTCATATTGCAGGTGAGATAACCACCACGTCCATTATCGCCGCCATACAGGTACGGGAGGCGGAGAAGATCATCTCGGGAAGATGCGATCTATGTACCAGGGACATAACATTCTATGATGGGGCCAAAGGGACCATGGACACGGTCACGTTGGATATCGATAAAGGGTGTCCTAATCATAAGGAGGAAAAAATATGACGATAAAGGTAACGGTCGTGAACACGGCGGCGGGGGCATCCATACGTATGGAACTCGAACCACATGAGAAAATGTCGGGCATCATAGACGCCGCAGCAGATTACTGGGGTGAAGGTGTAGGTGCTTTTGTATTACGGAAAGGGGCTAAGTTGTTAATCGGTTCACGCACGGTGGATGAGGCCAATATATCGGACGGTGACGTGATCGAGATGATTCCCGACCCTGAAGGCGGAAGATAATGGGTCTTGTAAGGCATATCCTGCTAAAGAGGGTGAACAATGAGATTGATGAGCTCAATAAATATCTTGAATTAACGATATCTAATGTACCAGAAGATGTCGAGTTCCCTATCGTGTTAAGCATATCTTTGATAAACGCCCCTGCTCGCGTATCTGAGAACGAGATAACACAAGGTCATCAGTTCGATTTGATTCTTTCAGAGGATTATCCTTTTGAACGTCCAAGAGCAAATTGGAGGACTCCTATATTCCATCCGAATATAATGGTACCAGAGGACGGAGGCTTCGTCTGTGTGAAAACGTTGGACAACTGGGGGTTCGGTTCTAATTTGACGTCTTTCGTGATTGGAGTAGAGAATCTATTGGCAGATCCCAATCCAATGAATCCATACGGTACGGATTCCTGCATGCAAGCGTCTGAATGGTACATCGCCAACAAGCCTAAATTCTCGGCTAATGTAAGCTATGGAGGTAAGTATGCCTAAAATAATATCGGTTGAAAAAATAGAACGACAATATCGTAAACGCAGTGTGCCAGGCGTACAACTGTTCATGGGAGATAGTGTGATATTGACGATGGCAGGCCACGCGGATATAGGATTCGCTGACGAAAAGGAGGTTATGGGCCTCATAATCGGCACAGTTTATAAAGACGAAGAAGGGGAATATTCGGTAGCCGACGGAACGGCTACGACCAAACTAGATTCAACAGAGGTCAGCGTAAGGTTCGACCCTGACTCTTTAGAGGAACTTTTCACATCGATAGATGAGAATGAGAGTGGTACTGTGGTAGGTTGGTACCATTCACACCCCGGTTTTGGATGTTATCTTTCTGATATTGATATAAAAACACATTCCGACATATTCGGTGACGGTATCGGTTTCTCTGTTGTCCTGGATCCATCCGACGAGACGTTGATGGTCTTCACCGTTGAGGATGGATCATCTAAAGAAGTACAGATGGTGGTATCAGAAGATAATTGATCAGACCCAGATCGCGTGTCTACTTTTCATCTGGGTCTCATCACAATCAAATTTCTTCATAAGATCCGCAATAAAGCTATCAAAGAACAGTATGACGGAACCTTCGAATACGGTGCCTAAAGGAGCATATTCCCGTTCTATTTCGCCTGCTTTCATAAGGACGACCATGTCTGATGCATGTGCCAGTTTACTTCTTGGGTCTGATGTTATACTTACCACATAAGAACCGATGCGTCCAGCGATGTTCGCCGTGTTGACAACGGACGCTGTCTCGCCGGTGTTCGATATAAGTATCGTAAGATCACTGCGGTCTATTATCGGCGTGGTCATCTCCCCTACCAGATGTACGTCGATACCAAGTTGCACTAAGCGTATAGCAAGTAGTTCCCCGACAAGGCCAGAACGACCTGAACCGTAGATGAAGACCTTACGGTTGGTGGTTATAAGGTCTTCAAGTTTTTTTCTATCTTTACTGGATACCTGTGAAGCGGTCTCGAAGTACTTCTTCGAAAGGTATTCCAGTGCAGGGTCCATGCTTACTCTCCAGTAGCCTCTGCAGCCTGCTTCTTCTGATCTTTAAGCATCTTTGCGACCTTCTTACTGAGTACCCTCTCTTTGATGATCCTCATGTACATCGCATCATGTTCTAAAAGCGGTGAACATGAGATGACCGTCATTTCAGGATTCACTTCGGTTATCGCGTCAGCAAGGGTCTCGAACTTAAGGTCCCCCTTCTTGATCGGGGTGATCTTTCTCTCTTCGCCTCCGTAATGTTCCACGCCAGCGAACTGTGAATATACTCCGCCCTTACTGTAAGGTTGGACGGTTTCTATAAGGTCGATAAAGTCCTGCGTATCCATAAGTGAACCTTCTGTCCGTGCGTGATGACGGGGGAAGTTGACTACAGGGATCACGTTCTCAAAAGTATCGCAAAGCTCTAGTATCTGCTCAAGTGAACCAAAGGTCTCCTGGTGGCCACTTATCTCTATGCCTAGCCTTGGTTTGAGTCCCTCGTCCTTCCACCAGTCCATTATGGTGGCCACGTTCTCATAAATGCGTGCATCCGTATCTTCTTTCGATCCAGAATTATACAGGCCTAGGCTCGTTACCACAGTATCCCCGCCCAGGGCGTTGAGTATCAGTGCGGCGTGCCTCAGGCTGTCCATGCAAGTGAAGGCCAGAGGAGTATCGGATCCAAGGTCCATGTAATATGGGGCGTGAATGGACATTTTCACATCCATCCTCTTGGCGATATCCCCTATGTGATAGAGTGATCCGAAGGTGTTGGATACGCTGGATGACATGTATAGAAGGTCATCTTCTTCCTCGATCTCCTCGTCAGGAGAGCTGATAGGCATTTCGTCCCTGATTATCTCGACGACAAAGTCATCTGTAATATCTTTGATGGTCATCCCGATCTCTTCCTCCTCGGGAGGTCTGGCATAGCTGGTGGGCCTTACCATCTGTATCTCCATGGCCGTAAGGCTTAGGTTGTGAACGTCTTCGATGCCATCCTTAAGGGTGCGGCCTTTACACGATAGCGGTATAC
>CAYJDU010000059.1:0-5707 GCA_964369035.1 uncultured Methanomassiliicoccales archaeon
TCCAATTTTTTACCAGGGCGGATTGCCAGTGCTGCGGATATGTTGGTTATATTGGTTTATCATCTTGTTCACATCGTAGATACTCCATACCCACAGGACAAGGGTTGCGATCGACAATAATAACATTCCCGCGACACTGTATATAAACAACGAGACGAACATACCCGATACCAACAGAGCGAAAACTACTATGAGCATGAGACCTTTCAACATCAACTCAGCATACAGATGCCCGAGCCCTACCCAGAAGACAGATAGAACGATCCCGAGACCTGCACTCTTCTGCGGTGCCGCCGCATAAAAGTTATTTCCACCGTACGGCGCTCTCTGTTGAGTAGCCCCCGACCCATTCAGATTGGCACCGCAATCTCCACAGTAAACAGAGTTATCAGGATTATCCTTACCACAATTTCGACAATACACAATGGTCCCCACGTAACAAACCTCATGTTCGTATTTATCTATGTCTGTGGCATTTGTTTGAACTATCATTATCTAATTTACTCTTATCATGCTGGTCGATCATTTATATCGTCCATAGGGTCTTCTGACGTTGGGTAACTGATGGTGATAACGGACCTTCTTTGAACAGAACCATTCAAAAATGGAAAATGACTTACAGAAGAATCTACAACGATAATGTGGCACATTCATAAAATGGTGCGGGGGATGGGATTTGAACCCACGAACGCCTGAACGAATAGGCCCTGAACCTATCACCTTTGGCCAAGCTCGGTAACCCCCGCACGTTAGTTCGAGAGAATACTTAGTTGTATAAAAAGAAGTAAGACCGGACATAGTCCGGCCAGAAAACACTCAGGCCTTCATTATTTTCATCCATCCGCCGGACTCATATATTGCAAGTTCCCTCTCATTCAGAGCGCACTTGAAATCATCCCATGAGATAACCGATAAACGGTCGTTAGTGCCCTTAGTGAACTGAACCCCCTGAGTACCTTTTACTCTCCCGGGCTGTAATCCCTTGGCCTTAGCAATTAACTGTGCCTTTCCGAAATCTATTTTTTCCATTGCCATATGTATCCCTTCTGTTTGGCAAGACCAGGCCTACCATCCAGCAGAATTATCTACTTCAATAGTATTTAAACGTTATTTAATTTTTTGAAAGAATTGAGAGTCTGGATATGTTTAGAGGAAAGAAATCCATAAAGGGCAATGAATATGAATAATCAGACACCATTACCGATATGATGCCTATACACAAGATAGAACTGGCGTCCACCGCCGATTCGGCTATGTCTCCCGAGAGGGCCCTCCATATCGGGAGAGCCGTGGGGACCAATCACAATAAGGTCACTGTTGGTATGGACCTTAGCAAGAACAGTAGGATGATAAGGGACGCTTTCGTATCCGGCCTACTTTCTGTAGGATCGGAGGTCTTTGATGTAGGACATGTGCCTGCTCCCGTTGCAGCAATGGCATCTGAACGATCGGATTGCTGTGCTATGATCGGAGAACCCAACGTATACGGGGTGATGAGCAGTATATCCCTACGTAACCCGGACGGTTCTATCTTCAACGATCCTCAATTAAGAGCCCTTGAGAAATATAGTGTGGGTACGCCCCTTCCTAAGTATGATTCAATAAGTGCCATCAAGGGAAGCGACACAGTCATTGACGACTACGTCGGAAAATTCGTCGAGGCGTGCGGAGATATAGATTGTCCTGTGATCATCGATTGTGGATGTGGTAGCACGTCCTTAGTTGCACCTCAGGCCTTATCTGCCGCCGGAGCCGACGTGATGAGTTTGAACTCACACCCGGACCGTAACTATTCGCCTAGATTTCCTGGTATCGAGCTCTCCGAAGCCAAAGACGTACAATCCTCGGTCAGGTCCATGCCTGGGAGCATCGGGATACTCCTGAACGGTGACGGTACGCAGGTAGCACTTATTGACGAGAAGTCAAAGTATGTCACAGGGAGCCAGATGCTTGCTCTTTTGGTCAAATTCATCGAGCCCAGAAAATTAGTTGTCCCTGTCGATATGTCCTCCGGCGTTGACCTGGCTTTTTGGAAGGGGTCCGCTGAAACCGAGGACCGAAAGATCATCAGATGTGAGCCTGACCCCATTTCCTTGACCAACACAATGAAGGAAGAGAAAGCCGATCTCGGTGCCCTGGGTGACGGCACCGTTATACTACCTAAAATGACGAAATGTCCCGACGGCATGTTCGCCGCCGCCATGTTGGCCAAATATGCAGGCACTAACAGTCTGAACAGAACTCTTGCGGCCATGCCGAAGTATTTCACAGATGAGACCAAAATTCACTGCACAGGTAGTATGGAAGCCCTAGGACGTAAGATAACCAATGCCATCGACGAGATTGATTACAAAGGGTTCGTACACTCCAAAGGCTGGCGGGTTGACATGGAGAGCGGTTGGTTCCTCTTGAACTATCCCGACAAGGACGGTGTGATGAGGATCAAAATCGAATCTGATGATAAGGCCTATGCGGTAGGACTTATGGAGATGGCTAGAGATATCGTCAACGTAAGTCTCAGGAGTCAGTGAACAACTCCAGATCTAACTGCACCCCACTGGAGTTATACGCTTTCCAGCTGTTACGGTCAAAGGGCATACATGTTATCACGTGTACACCACCATAGTTAGCGAAATATTGAAGGTCCGCATCGGATGGCTGGTTAGAATAACCAGGATGTGAGTGTACTGTACCCACCAGACTGAAGTCCACGGGGGCCATCCATTCGTTCATAAAACTATGGGACTCGCCGTAAACAGTGCCAGGTACGAATATCAATTCAGAAATTATTCCATCATCTGCCCTGAGCATACATAGGAACTCGTCAGGGTATGTGGACCTAGCGGCCTCGTTAAATGCGTCTATCAGCTCTACATGTATCCCACGAATCTTTTTCATATCGCATTCACCAACTTCTCTCTGACCTTGGAATAAAAATCCTTATTAAGTTTTATGAAATTAGCATAATCCTCGGCCATAGAGAATTCTGCATACGTTCCACCGACCATCTCATATTCGTGCTGTCCGTCTATTACGATTAGACATCCTTTATCCATTACAGCTTCAATGGTTATCTTGGCAGTGGAAGGGACCACGAAGGGACGGGATGTAAATTTGAAGGCTGCCATAGGGACTATCAGGAACGCCTCCACACCAGGATCCGTTATAGGTGCCCCGAGGCTCATGGCGTAGCATGTGGAACCGGTGGTGGTGGAAACTATCACGCCGTCGGCCCGGACCTCTGCTGCCAGATGCTCGTTAACATAGATCTTGAACTGTCTTATCTTTGCTACGGAGTCGGTGTGGACCACGGCCTCGTTTACCGCCTCTGCCAGATATGCACCTTGATGCCACGTCCTTAGTTTAGCTCTTTTTTCTACTGTATATTCGCCACGTCTTAGACAAGCGACACAGGCCTCTATCTCATCTGGCTCTATCTCAGCAAGGAAACCTACGCCTCCTGCGTTGATCCCTATAACGGCGGCTTTTGTATGCTGGAACGCTCTGAGCAACGTTCCGTCCCCTCCCACCACGATCGCTATGTCGGCCTTTATGTCGTCAAGAGGTAATCCTTCCATCCCCATGAGTTTGGCCGCAGATGTGTCCAAGGTCACATTCTCGCCCTTCAATGCCTCATAGGTCCTACGAACGTAATCCTCCACATGTGGGACGTTTTCGTTGGCATATATCGCATAACGTGCTGCTCCATGTTCTTCCACATAAGGTCGCATAACGTGATCGAATACTTCCTTACAGGAACATGCCACGAAACTGGAGTGTGCCCTGTTATCAAGAGGCATGTCCAGGATATTGCCTCCTATGTCGAAGACTTCTCCTCCTGCCTCTCTAAGTATCAACGAACTTGCCGCTATGTCCACGGTACGTACACCGCGACTGTAACGCACCGTATCCATGTAGTACAGGTCGGCACTTCCCAGTGCCAGTAACGACATTTCCAATGATGCACAACCCATGGAACGGGAGGTCTTCACGTTCTTAGCCATTACGAACGCATCGTCCGGCGCCGCATTGCCCATGTATATCAATCCGAACAAATTTGAAAAATCGGGTTCCCTTACGCGAATTTTCCTTCCATTGTAATACGCACCTTGACCCTTGATGGCCCAGAACTCATCGTCAGTGGCAAGATTACGGATAAAAGCTGTATGCATACCACATAATGAACCGGTACCGACGGCCATAGACACCGAATAAAAGGGGATCTCAGCTATAGAATTACTGGTACCGTCCACAGGATCCAGTACGAGTACCTCCGAACCACCGTTGTCCACGAATCCTATCTCTTCGCTCAGGACATTGATAGGGATCTGATTTGATTCTATATACCTAAGGACCGCGTTCTCCGCTATCTTGTCGATCTCCGATGTGGGGGTGCCATCGTCACCGATGCATACTTCGTTACCTCTGTAACAAGGTTCAGGTATCAGAGATATCGCTTCCTGTACTGCATCGGCTATCTCTCGGAGAGTCTTCAGGTCCATACCACCTGATGGACGTGCCGCCCTATTTAGGGTTTGCAATGTACGGCACAGGTATTTCTAAAACAATGACATTGAACAGGATATGAAAAACCTAGATGGCCTGCCCGGTGTTTTTACCGAAAGAGGTAATCTCTACACTCTCTCCTTGTGCCCTGGCAGACGTATCTACGGCGAACGCATGGTAACTTTTGAGGATCAAGAATACAGAGAATGGTCTCCTAGGCGCAGTAAACTCTCTGCCTATCTGACCAATGGAGGGAGATGCTTTCCCTTTGAAAAGGGCAGCCATGTCCTTTATCTTGGTGCTTCCAGCGGTACCACCGCATCCCATATCGCAGACATATGTCCTGATGGGTCATTGATCTGCGTCGAGATATCCACCAGGATGTTCCGGGACCTAGTGCCAGTATGCGAGACGAGAACTAATATGATGCCTATACTCGGAGACGCCACCCGACCTGACGATTATAGATTCGTTTCCAACGATATAGACATCGTTTACCAGGATGTGGCACAGAAACATCAGGCCAAGATGGTGGCAGATAATGTTGATGCCATCGGTGCGAAATTCGGAATCGTCGCTATAAAGTCCAGGTCCGAGGACGTCACCGCACAACCAGAACGTATTTTCAGGGAATCCGAGGACATCTTGAAGAAAAGAGGGTACAGAATTTTGGACTCGTTGAACCTGGACCCCTACGAGAAGGACCACGCTATGATTGTTTTTGAGGTGTGAGTTTGCAAACCGTCTACACTGTGGCTTTCAAAGACGAAAAATTTTTGATGGTCTCGAACACCAAAAGAGGCGGATGGGAGATGCCCGGCGGTAAAATTGACGAGAACGAGGACATAGTCGAAGCCGCTAAAAGAGAATACGCAGAAGAAGCGGGATACGACATAGACATAATATCCGTTAGAGGCCTAGGTCACTGCTGGGTATGCGCAGCGAATCTGGGGGAGAAGATCTGTCTATGTGAGATGGAAAGTAGGCTATTTGACAGCATACCAGAAAAACTTTCATTCCAACGGGAAGAATATGAGGACGTGGTGCCTTGGGCTTTCCACGAAGTATATAAAATAAGATGACGAACGTGTATTAATAGTGGCCTAAATGGTCAACCTTTTAATAGTGGTTGTAGATTGAAGTGACAGCCAAGCCGCCAAACCTATTCGGAGTATCATATCATGGCAAGAATGCACACTAG
>CAYJDU010000060.1:0-5656 GCA_964369035.1 uncultured Methanomassiliicoccales archaeon
GTCTATTTATTTCTATCCAAAGATTGATAACTTTGATGTTTGGTATATTGCATCTGCTTGGTAGATTGTGATGAAGGTCCATGAATTCATAGAGATAATAGGGAATGATCGTTTTTACACCGGTGTGCCAGATTCGCTGTTGAGTGGTTTTTGTAGGTACCTAATGGATAGGTATGGGGTTTGTGATAGGCACATAATCGGTGTCGATGAAGGCTCCTGTACCGCGATTGCAGTCGGTCGGTATCTCAGCACTGGAAAGATTCCTGTGATATACATGCAGAACAGCGGTATCGGGAATACAGTGAATCCCATCATATCCCTGACATCACCCGAGGTTTATGCCATTCCCTGCATCTACGTAATCGGTTGGCGCGGTGAACCAGGAACGTCAGACGAACCCCAGCACATGCTTCAGGGGAAAATCACTACGGAACTTTTAGAATGTGTCGGCCTTAAAATCTTGTATCTTAACAAAGAAACGACCGTTGACAAATTTAAAAAGGAATTCACAAAGGCTTCGGATTGTTTCAGGGACGGGCGATCGTTGGCGATCATAGTCTCGAAGAATGCTTTAGAGTACGATGGTGAATATGTTCAATCGAACGATAACAAGATTTCACGTGAAGAGGCTATAGAGGTGATTCTTGATCATTCTGAGGGGGATTCAATCGTATCCACCACAGGGAAGACCTCAAGGGAACTGTTCGAATTACGTGAAAAGAGGGGGGAGGTACATGATGCCGACTTCCTGACTGTCGGATCAATGGGATATTCCTCATCAATTGCATTAGGCATAGCACTGGGAAAAGACAGGAAAGTATGGTGTTTGGATGGTGACGGGGCGATACTCATGCATATGGGAACGATGAGTACGATAGGGTCGATTAAACCCTCCAACTACATACATGTCCTTCTCAACAACGAATCCCATGAATCCGTCGGAGGATATCCAACCTCCATTGCATCCACGGATATCTGCAGTGTAGCAAAATCGTTCGGATACTCGACGGTGCACTCAGTACAATCCGTCGAAGACTTGGGTGATGTCTTGAAGGATATCATTCAATTGCCTGGACCTCATTTCATTGAGGTGAAGGTCGCCATAGGGTCTAGAAGGGATCTCGGAAGACCGACGACGACGCCCGAGGAGAACAAACTTAATTTTATGATGAATATAAAAGAGGAAAGACAATGAAGGTACTGATTCTCAATTCTGGAAGAGGCAGCCGTATGGGAGATCTAACAAGGAATCGCCCTAAGTGTCTGGTCGAATTAGGAGACGGTACCACGATATTGGACCGTCAGTTATCGATATTGGAGAAATGTGGCATCACGGATATCATTATGACTACGGGTGAATACGACGAGGAGATACGTGAAGCATGCTCGAATCATCCTGGGTTGGAATTCACATTTGTTAAGAGCGAATTATACGATTCAACGAATTACATATATTCCATCTATAAAGCCAGGGGACTTCTGGCTGATGATGTCATCTTATTGCATGGAGATCTGGTTTTTGAGGAATATGTCATATTGAGATTGATCAATTCTGAGAAAAGCTGCGTCGTTGTGAATACTTTCCAAACCAATCCCGATAAGGATTTCAAGGCCATTATCGAAACCAATCGTGTTGTAAGGATAGGCGTCAGGATATCGGATGATGCCGTCCCATCTCAACCTGCATATAAATTGTTAGAATCCGACATGAGAGTATGGATTGATGGTATCGTAAAGTACTGCGTTGTGGGCAAAACAAATTGTTATGCCGAAGATGCGCTGAATGATGTATTGGATGCTATAGATATGGTTCCCATTGACCTTCAGAACATCCTATGTATGGAAGTCGATGATCCAGACGATCTTTCCATTGTAAATGATGTGCTTGAAAAAGCTACTGGGCGCAAAGTTTATCTTTCGATGTCCTCCGACGTCATCCATGACGGACATGTGAATATTATTCAATACGGGGCCTCGCTCGGGGAATTGACCGTGGGAATAATGTCCGATGAAGCCATAGCCACATACAAACACTATCCAATCCTCCCATTTGAGAAAAAGAAAAGGATAGTTTCGAAGATCGTCGGTGTATCCAGCATCGTCAAACAGGACAAACTGAGTTACAGTGAGATCATATCGAATTTGAAGCCTGACGTGATCGTGCATGGCGATGATTGGAGACATGGGATTCAGAGTCCGATACGGTTGGAGGTCATCGAACTGTTAGATGGATATGGTGGATTTTTAATCGAGCCCCCGTATTCCAGAAGTGAGGAGCATGAGATGCTCGAGAACAAGATGAAGGCACAGCTTTCGATACCGGAGAATAGACGTGCAAGTCTTAAGAAAATACTGAAGTTAAAAAAACCTATTCGCGTCCTGGAGGCACATAACGGGCTCACCGGCCTTATCGTTGAGAAGACAAAAGTCTCTCAAGATGGTGAGATCAGGCAATATGATGGTATATGGATATCATCATTATGCGATTCCACCGCGAAGGGGAAGCCTGACATAGAACTGGTGGATATGACTTCAAGACTAGATACGATAAATGAGATAATGGAGGTCACAACAAAGCCCATAATCCTTGATGGTGACACAGGAGGACTCTTGGAACATTTTGTGTTCAATGTTAAAACCCTGGAAAGGATGGGCGTGTCCGCAATAATCATCGAGGACAAGGTGGGATTGAAGAAGAACTCGCTGTTCGGAACGGATGTCATACAGACACAGGATGATCCAGATAATTTTGTGATGAAGATATCCGCTGGTAAAAAAGCTCAGGTATCCGAGGATTTCATGATCATCGCAAGGATAGAGAGTCTGATTTTGGAAAAGGGTATGGATGATGCCCTCCTTAGGGCGAAGAAATATGTGGAAGCAGGTGCAGACGGCATAATGATCCACAGTAGGGAGAATACCCCCGACGAGATATTCGAATTCGTCGATAAGTTCAGAAACTTCGATATTGTCACTCCCATAGTTGTGGTTCCGACCTCGTATAACCATGTCAAAGAGGAAGAATTCAAAAAACATGGGATTAACATCGTAATCTATGCCAATCATTTGATTAGGGCCGCCTTCCCTGCGATGCAAGGCGTTGCCGAGTCGATACTTAAGAATCAACGTTCCCTGGAGGTCGACGAGGAATGTATGTCCATCAAGCAAGTGATATCCCTTATTCCCGATGAGTGATTCCTATGCAGAAAATCATTGAGACATCTGACTTCTCTTCACTCCTGAAGAAGGAGGTTGCAAAGTACGATAAAGCAATGTTCGTGTATTCTGCGACTTTTGCGAAAAGGGATGCGTTCGATAAGATGTGTGATATTCCGCATGTGGCATTTTCAAATTTCGAACCGAATCCAGATTATGAAAGTATAATTGAAGGAGGTGAGGTGTTCAGAACCAAGGATTGCGACTGTCTCGTATCCATAGGCGGTGGAAGTTCAATAGACGTTGCCAAGGGTATCAAGTACATCTTGAAGGACGAAGGCCTTGTCCATATTGCAATTCCGACGACTACCGGGACAGGATGTGAATCAACCCAGTTCGCAGTCGTTTACAAAGAAGGTAAAAAGATATCTTTGGATTCAGCGGAATTATTGCCGGATGTGGCGATATTAGACGGATCGTTGGTTTCAACATTATCCGATTTCCAAAAACGTTGCACGTTATTGGATGCGTTGTGCCAATGTATCGAGTCACATTGGTCGATAAATTCTACCGGGGAAAGCAGGAAGTACAGCCTAGCAGGGTTAGACGCGATCTTACATAGTTACAAGCTGTATCTTACGAACGATTTAGAAGCTAACAGAGTGATGATGCGTGGAGCGAATTTGAGCGGTCAAGCTATCAACATTACCAGAACGACGGCTCCACATGCATTGAGCTATGTGATCACCAAGGAATATGGCATACCTCATGGTTGTGCTGTAGCCATGACGATAATACAGTTTTGGAATCATCTTCTGTCCAATCTTTATGGGACGACGCATCCCATGGGCGAACCGTTCATGAGGAAACGCCTCGAGGAGCTTAGTTACGTATTCGGGGGGAAGGAGTCATCAGATGGCCCGGACCTCGCCAACAAGATCATCGAGAGTATTCTTCCTAAAATAGATACAGGTAGGTTTGATGCTCAAATGATTTCCTCTAACGTTGATGTAAACCGTTTGAAGAATTTCCCCTTGGGATTGGGTTCCCAAGACCTGGAGATGCTTGTTGACCGGAGTATCGGAAAATCAGCCTAAGAGGTTGAGTCAGTAACGAGTTAATAGTTTTGTTGTTCCTCTGGTTTTGAAATGTCTGGTCCAAGTACATGATGTGAATATTTCGAGATTGTCTTCTTGATGTCATGTGTACATTCATCGGATAATCTGCCATGAGAACTATAAAACGCATTGGATGGAATGGTGTAGTAATCTCCGAAGTAACCTTCGAGAATTGTATGATGATCCTTAGGGACCTTTATCTCGATATTTTCAAATAACATGCTCTTACAGGGAAATATGGTTTTTATATCATATGCATATTTTACACATGTTTTTGCTGCTATGATAGTATCACAACCATAGCCGATACTTTTCCCTTCACCTATGCGGAGAGTGGTCATGTTTTCAGAAAACACGGAGAATATTTTGGTAAAGTTCGCTGTCTGTTCATCATTCGATGGCTCCTCGTCAACAATGTTGTTTTTATTTTTATAGAGGACAGCGAATTCGATGATTTTCTTTTTGTTGGTTTTGATTTCTTCTTCAGATGAATCAGTTGATAAATCATAGATATCGAAGGGAAAAATATCTATGAAGGCATGTTCCTGATCTTTGAAAATAATCTTATACATACGGTGAGCGTCATGCTTATCCAGCTGTATGTGCATATAAAATTTGAGATCAGGGTAGTTTTCCTCAATCGTTTTCTTTAATTTGTATACGTCCGACCGTAACATGCCTACATCTACGTCGTCATCCCAGGGAATGAATCCTCCATGACGGAGGGCTCCCATGAGTGTGCCTGCTATGGCCCAGTAATCCAGTCCGTATTTTTTACAGATCTCATCGAAGATCTTTAACAATATTACTACGTTCATCTGTAATAAACGTAACTTACCACCGGCTGAAGACATATTAAGGAAATACGCCTCCTTGTCCGATAACATGACGTCTGTATCGCGCTTTGATAAAAATCGATTCATGGCGTAGTATGTGGATTTGTCGTCTGTCAGCTCACCTTCGTCGTGGCTAGAGAATTTGATGGCGGCGTTCATCCATTTCGACGCAATACGATAGTTGGGCTTAACGAATTTCCCATTGACGTGAAATGACGCTATTCGAGATAATATATTGGGTACGATCTCTTTTGGATCTTCTGAGACCCTCTTAGTGGCCATACGCATCCAATCTATAACCCTGCCTCCAACTCTTCTCTCCCCCTTACAACCGAGGTATTCTAGACCGGCGATATCCATATCATCGAGTCCACCAGATGCAAGTTGGCTTTCCATATCAGTTCTTTTTATCCCAAGGGTTGAATCAATATGAGTGTCCACGGAGAATAGATCTAGAACTTGATTTTTTGACTTTGAGAAAAGAAGGAAGACCAGCCCCCGGTTACCTTTCAATTCAAATTCTTCTTGGTCGATTATGAAATGTGC
>CAYJDU010000061.1:0-5636 GCA_964369035.1 uncultured Methanomassiliicoccales archaeon
TTTGTTGATTTTTCGATACCGGGGTATCTGAGGGGTGCGATGCATCCCAAAAAGAAAGCGTATTTTGCCATTATAATCACTCCACGATCTTGTTGAAGTTTGTTGCGTCCAAGATCTTCTTCAGATCTTCCATTGCCTTTGCGTTACCAAGAACTGTGGGGGGCATACCCTGTAATCCAAGGGCATCCCTCTGAGCCTTTACTTTGTCGTTGAAACTGACAGTGTGTCCGGTGGAGTAGAACGACCTTGCGGTTGCCTTGTGACCCTCGAACATATGACCTTCAGCGACAGCTATGTTTCTCAAGGAGATTATTATGTCAACGATGGGGACGTCACGGGGACATCTCTCTTCACATGCATAGCAAGTGGTACAATCCCAAAGATCATTACCGCCGACGATCTCCTCTTTGAGCCCGAGTTGGGTCTGTCTGATAAGTTTTCTGATCCTGTATGACGTAAGTCTACCGGATGGACAGCTGGCAGTGCAAGTTCCGCACTGGAAGCACATTTTAGCTCCGTCGCAACCTGCGTCAGCCATTTCTTTAGCGAATTCTGCATTTGGTGTTACCATGAGTACTACCTGTAAAAGTCAGATTATCCTGATTATATTTAATACAACACTCCTCGGAGGCGTAAGTATTATCCTTTTAGGTAAGTCCCTCATTCTATGTATCTAGATATAAGGGCCTTGTTCAATCTGGATATCGTGCGGGTCTCCGTACGATATATCGAATTTATGGTGTGTCTAAGCATCTTCGGGTCAACGGCGCTCTTCAATCTAAGACCTTTTCTGACCAGTAAGAATTCATCGATGAAGAAGCTCTTGTTAGATCCTAAGAGTTCAGGAAGAGAATAGGTCACCGAATCAATGTTATAATCACGGCCCTCTGAATCGAGGTACATATAGGCTACACGTTGAGCGCCGTATCGATATTTGATGAAGGATGGTCCATTGTCCACCATTACCATGCCCATGAACCCTACTTCCATCCATTGGAACTCTTCGGCATCGAAAAGATACAAAGGGTCGTCTAACAATGCATAATCAGCAACGTGTTCTTTCATCATCCTTAGGTTGTTCTCATCGTCCGAGATAACCAGCTCTGCGTCTACCAGTTTCAATGCCGATAACACGGACATCATCAGATCCTCAGTGACGGGGCTGCAACATATCGTGAACCTCCGGTCGTCCTGGCATCGTAGTTCGGTGGCGTTGTGTTTTTCTATGATCTCCCTACCTGCGGCGGTGAGGCGGGTGCCTGATGGGGTGGAGACCGTCACCGGTATGCCTGCGGCGGCCTCGACCTGTGAGATATATTTGTGTACCACCGGTACCGAGATTCCCAGGGATGAGGCGGCGGAGGTCATGCTACCAGAGGTCCCCACGGCTGAAAGTACCTCCAATTGACGGTTCGTTACCGTCTTTCCGTTAATTCTCTGATAAGTTTTTGTGCGGATGTCCACGACCTTATCAGTTGTTCAGCGGTTTTAACCCTTACGCACTTCCGTAATGATAATAATCATTCGACCCCTCCAAGGTAGGGATGACAAACAAACTGAGAGATGCAACGATGGTCATCGGGTTAGGGAGCCCAATAATGTGCGACGATGCGGTAGGGCTGAAGATAGCCGAACGTATCGGCGATATGGGTATATCCGATATAGAGACCAGGCAGGAAGCCATAGGAGGATTGGAGATATTACCGATAATCAAGGGTTTCCGTTTCGCCATAATAGTGGACTGCATCAAAACAGGAAGTGTTGAACCAGGTACCGTGATGATATTCGACCCCAAGGACTTCGATGAGAATGTGGTCCCTTCTTCAGCACATGACATCAATCTTGCTACCGCTCTATCTATCGGCAACAGTCTCGATCCCGATAATATGCCGGAGAAGGTCATGTACGTGGCCGTTGAGGCGGATGATATACAGACTCTTAGTGAGACCATGACACCAGCCGTGGAAGCGGCGGTCCCAAATGCTGTCAGTGCGGTGCTGCACCTAATATCGGAGTTCAGGTCCTGATCAAATATCCAATCCGATATCCAGTTCCTTCAGCTTCTTATCACTCTTTCCCAATATCACAGTGTTTAGAGTGTCTGGACGTATGACTTGTGTTGCGATCCTCATTACATCCTCTTCCGTGACTGCATCGATTTTGGATAATTTATCTTCTAATGAGTACAGGTCACCGGTCAACATGTATTCCCTTGCCACACTGGTCATTCTACGGGAGGTCGATTCCTGGGATCTTATGAGCTCACCCTTTATGAGCCTCTTGGAACGTTCGAGTTCCCCTGTTTCCAAGCCCTCGTTCATGAATATACGTATGACTTTCGATGTAGCGTCGATGGATTTCTCCACGTTCTCTGCCGTAGAGGACATGAACATGCCGAGATATGATGCGTCCGTATTCTGGACACCGGCCGCGAACACCGAGTAGACCAACGCATTCTTCTCACGGACCTCTTGGAATAACCTAGACGATGTTCCAGACCCAAGTACAGCAGAAAGCATCGTCATCGGATATCTGATATCGGAATCAGCAGGCTCGCATGAAGGAAACCCGAGAGCCACCTGATAATGTTCGGCCTTGTTGGACACGAAACGAAATTTCGGCTTCGGCATCTTAGGTCTGGAACGTTTGGGGGCAGTTATTGCCTCCATGCCATCGAATTTCTCTGATGCCCAGGCGACAGATTCTTTTTCTTTGACATCCCCTACCGCAAACACTGCAAGGTTCGGTGTTCCATATCTATCAGCGTAGTACGTTCTAAGATTCTCATATGTTAGATCCATAACTATGGATTCTTTGCCTCCTTCACCCTGACCCAATTTATGGCCTCTCCATATCATTTCGTCGATCAGGTCATAAATATAGGACCCAGGATCGTTCTTCACCATGCTCAGTTCTTGAAGTACGATCTTCTTTTCCATCTCTGTGTCCTCATTGCCAATCAACGGGTTCGCCACTATATCGGAGACCATCTCCCTTGCGATATCGGCGGTCTCGCTTATCGTAAGGCCATAATATCCGGTGATCTCTTTACCGGTGAACGCGTTCAACATACCGCCAGCGCCTTCCATCTCTTTAGCGATCTGATATGATGTACGGGTCTTAGTGCTCCTAAAAACCACATGTTCAAGAAGATGCGATATTCCAAGGACACTTTTGTCCTCGTCCCTGGAACCTGTGCGCACGGCCACCATGTAACCGACGCTACGGGCCCCCGGTATGTTGTCCGTGATAACCGGGATGCCTGCATCTGTCTTGGATAATTTTATTCCTACCATAGGCACGTGAGTGTGGAACAGATTAATAGAATAGCGGTCATTCTAATACTATGTCGGAAATGAAAATCATCAAGTATAGCAGAGATGAACTTAATGAGGCCATCGCTATCGTCGGTTTCCCGACTGTGGGTCTTGTTGGCTCTATAGTCTGCAGTTACATAATAAAAGAACTCAAGATGCCGGTTCTTATGGGGATAACGTCCAAAGATATTAGCCCGTACTGTATACTGATAGATGGGGAGCCTTATCCACCGATCCGCGTACACGGTTTTTGCAGGGCACAGGGAGACAACAGTGAATGTGGCGACCTGATGGTCATCACGTCAGAGGTGGCTCCGAACATACCACAATGTTATACCTTATCCAACGAGCTACTTGATATTTTCAAGGATTACGGCGTAAAGAAAATAATCTGCATCGAAGGGATTCCTCGCTTCAGGGAGAACGACGGTATGTATGCATGTGGAAGCACTCCCGAGGCTAGAGAGATCATAAAATCCTTCGGAGTCGAATCGCTGGACAACGGCATGATCAAAGGACTGACCGGAGTTATGCTCTTTGAAGGTAGAGAACGTGGGATGGATATCGTAACGATCCTCTGTCCTGCCGACCCGAAGCTACCAGACCCTCGAGCGGCGGTCAGAGTGGTAAAGGAGCTTTCCAAAGTAGTGCCAGAGTTGCAGAACGTGGATACGGAACCGTTGATGCAGGAAGCGGAGGACCTTGAGAGACGTATGCTTGCCAATAGGGAACAGGAAGTAGAAAAGCAGCCTGAACCATTACCATATGATCAGCATATTTACGGGTAATCGTTAAATTAAAGGTCTATATAGGTAATAACAATGAATCTGATACCTTCCGAATTCTTTGTCACCTCGGGTTCGGCCACTAGCCCGATCTCCTCTTTGAATGCATTTGACTGTGCTCTTATCAACGCAAAGATAGGCGAACAGAACCTTGTTTGTGTCTCCTCGGTGATTCCCGTAGGAGCGAAGCCTACAGAGATCAAGGATATGCCTATGGGAGCGGTCACACACTGTGTACTGGCACAGATGAGGGGGCATGAAAATGAGACCATCTCCGCCGGCATAGCGTATGTTATGCGGAAGGACGGCAGGGGAGGATACGTTGCTGAAGGACATCTTCATGGGTCCAAGGACTCACTAAAAAAAGACCTGGAATGGAAGATGGATGAAATGGGACGGATACGGGGCGTGGAACTCGGCAAAATCACCTTCGTCACTGAAGAGCTACGGATTCCCTCTGACAATTACGGCTGTTGTGTGGCATCACTTGTTTTCACGGAGTACAGATGATGGGATATGCAGTAACTCCCTGCTCCTGCGGGATGCTTAGAGTGATAGAGCTCTCGTCAGAATCCTCGGTGTGCCCATACTGCGGAAAATCCATAAAAAATAAAAATGCCAGGAAACTTTATAGTGATACAGATGCCAAAGCTGTGAGGGACGCATTAGCCCAACTTACTGGATTTGAGACGCCTGATGAGGACCTAGAACTTAAAAGAAGGATAGAGGAAGCGGATCCTATCTCCACTCTCGGATACAAGTATGAGGGCTGTTCCGACATGGAACAGAAAATGGAGTTATTAGCACGAGGCCTGACGGAGATATATGGCTCGTTTACATTGGAAGATGTTAGAACAATAGATGAACGGGATGCTGAGAAGATCCTTAAAGGGATGATCGCCCAATGCATCGTCTTTGAGGTCGAACCAGAACGCTATAAGGCGTGATTATTTCGGTATATCGTTCCTCTTCTTACCTTCCTGCCTTAATACCATCCGTATAACTTTAGGAAGGTCTACGAAGGCTGATTTATAGAAATAAGCCAACGCGATCACGAGACCTAGCAGAAGTGCCAGATAACCCGACCATTCGCCTGAATACATGAACCATGGTACCATGACCAACTGATAGACCATGTTCACCAGTATGGCCTGCGCCGTGAATTCCATAAGTCTGAATTTTGCGACTCCTTCCCCGATGTTAAGACCGACGGAACTAAGGATAAGTGTCTTAGAAATCGCCATCACCATCAATATTAGATAACCGGAGGCATCGACGCTTTCGCCTAAACTGGTGACACTGGCCATCAGGAAATATATCATTCCCATTGACATTGTAGCACCGAATCCCAGTCCGATGCCGTAACCGTAGAACACCGTATCAGATTTGCCGTGGAATCTTTTCAGATTCAATATGACGAGGACGATCATACATTCTAAAATAGCAAACAATATCGCGTTTATGATCACGCTGCCCCAAAAATATGTGTATACTGCGAATAAGATGGTTCCAGAGATCATACCGATCACGAACA
>CAYJDU010000062.1:0-5568 GCA_964369035.1 uncultured Methanomassiliicoccales archaeon
AGTCACGTTCCATCTCACCGAATCTGAGACCTCCCTGTCTGGAACGTCCCTCGGTAGGCTGACGAGTAAGTATCTGGACCGGTCCTCTGGAACGCACGTGGAGTTTTCCGCTGACCATGTGGTGCAGCTTCTCGTAATAGATCACTCCGGTGTACACGTCCATCTGGATCATGCGTCCGGTGGTGCCGTCGTACATTACCTCTTTACCGTCGTTCTTGAATCCGTTCCTGATAAGTCCGTCACGGATCGATTCCTCTCTCTCACCAGAGAAAGCGGTACCGTCAACTAGACGACCTTCCATAGCTCCGACCTTCCCCGCGATCATCTCCAACACGTGACCGATGGTCATACGTGAAGGGATACCGTGGGGGTTCACGACTAGATCAGGAGTTATTCCCTGACATGTGAAGGGCATATCGCACTGATCTACCAGTTTGCCTATGACACCTTTCTGTCCGAACCTGGAACAGAATTTGTCCCCTAGTTCCGGAATCCTCTGGTCCCTTACTTTCACACGTACTAATCTGGATCCGTTCTCAGATTCAGTTATCATAACTGAATCTACGAAACCAGTCTCTCCTGGCCTTACGGTGACCGATGTCTCCCTTCTCTTCTGAGGAGTCAGGAAATCCGTCTCCTCCTCTAAGAATCTGGGCGGAGATGTTTTTCCTACGAGGACGTCACTTCCTGTGATGTCCGCTTCAGGATAAATTAGTCCGTCCTCGCTCAGCGAAGCGTACGAAAGATCTGTACGGGCGCCCATGATGTCAGCCGAAGGGATCTCGAAATGATCCTCCTGGCCTCCAGGGTAGCGACGTTCCTCAGAACGGTATGATCTTAAGAACGTGGAACGTCCCAATCCTCTCTGGAGGGAGCTCTTGTTCATGACCAACGCATCCTCTATGTTGTAACCGTGGTAGGAAAGAACGGCTATGCAGAAGTTCTGACCTGCAGGCCTGTGGTTGAAACCGATGAACTTCATGGTTTCCGTCTGAACCATAGGTGACTGTGGATAGTGCATCAGATGTCCCCTTGTATCGGGTCTGATACGGTAGTTGGCGGCTGGTATACCCAACGCCTGTTTTGCCATAGCTGCTCCCATCGTGATACGTGGAGCGGAGTTGTGTTCCGGATATGGGATCACACCTGCAGATACACCTAGGATGACCATAGGGTCGAGTTCCATGTGTGTATGCTCTTTAGTTATCTTGGTGGCGACAGAGAACTCGCCGTTACACCAGTTACACTTAAGAATCTCTTCGGTAGCATTGGTACCGGAGTTCATCCAGTCAACGTCCGTGACAGATAATGTGCGGTTACAGTGTTCACACCTTTCAGGCATATCGAAGGCGTCGATGAGCACAAGGAGATCTTCTTCTTCTTCTGCGTCCACCCATTCTACTATGCCTTCGCGGAACAATTCGTTCCAATCGATCTTACCCTCGCGAATCTTTTCGATGTGTTTTCTTGTGATGACCGTCCGTCCGTCCTTGAGCACGAGTAGCGGGCGTCTGAGACGACCTTCGTCACAATTGATGATGACCTCGTCCATCTCTTCGTCGTAACGGATGTTGATCTCGTTGGATAATAATCCGCTTCTTCTACGGTCCCTTACGTGGAACACGAGATCGGCGGGAGCGTTATGGGTTCCCACAAGGTCCCCGTTGACGAACACACGGGTACCGCCCTCTTTAACAGAGCCGATACCGAGATCGCGTAAAGTTAACCTGACATCCTGGTCCGGGAAACCTTCTGAAACATCTATGATCAATGCAGCGTTCTTTACCAGACCGCAGTTCTGTCCTTCTGGGGTTTCCGCAGGACAGAGTCTCCCCCACTGTGTGGGATGCAGGTCACGAGCTTCGAAGTGAGGCTGGCTCCTTGTCAAAGAGGATGTTATTCTTCTGAGATGGGATACAGCTGAAAGGTTGGATGTCCTGTCAAGGAGCTGAGATACACCGGCACGACCGCCGACCCAGTTACCTGTAGCCAGTGCGTGCAGGAGTTTATGGGTGAGCAGGTCCGGACGGATAGAAGACGAGATGTTGAGCTCGTTCTTCTTTCTTCCCCAGTTCCTCTCGAGCTGATATTTCAGGTCCTTCATGAGACTGCTGAAACTTGTCCTGAAAAGATCTTCCATAAGGTCGCCGGAAAGTTTGAGCCTCTTGTTGGCGTAGTGGTCCTTATCGTCCTCTTTCCTTTTTCCTAAAGATAATTCGAGGACTGAACGTGCGATACGTCCAAGGTAGATTGCCTTCTTCATACGATCTTCTGAGGTGTCCCCTAAGTGAGGTAACAACGAATGATCTAGAATGCTCTCCACTTTCTTGGTCCTGTACTCTTTGGCCTGACCTGCCGCGAAGTTCCTCTCAAGATAAAGGATAGCGTCCTCTGTGGAATGGTATCCATTGGGGGCGTAGGTCTTCTTGTCCAAAGATGCTTCGATGTTAGCATAGATGGAATTGGTCATAGATTCATCCGAGAATATCGTCTCGAAGATTTCCCTGTCCTCTTCCATACCTAAGGCCTTCATCAACGCCACAAGGGGTATGGCACTGGATGCTACAGGTACCGAGACCATCAGCATGCCGTCCTTCTTCTTCTCAACAAGGGTCAAGGCGCGGTATCCATCCCTCTGGGAGAAAACCTTGGCCGACTCCACGGGGTTGCCGTACCTTTCATTGAATTCTACCATGACCCTGTTAGGTGCCAGGTCCTCTAATGTGATAAGGGCCCTTTCGGTCCCTCCTATTATGAAGTATCCTCCAGGTTCCTCTGGGTCCTCTTTGTGGGTGATGAGCATCTGGTGATACTCCTCTTCGGAAAGGCGACGGTCCTGCGCCAGGTTCACGACGTCGCGGTTAAGGTTACATCCTTTGGATCTGATCATCATCGGTAGATTACCGACGCGGATCCATTTCTCATTCTCAGGAACGATTATCTCTTCCCCGTCCTCGAACACATCGAAACGTACGTAGACTGGTGAAAGGTAGTTCAAATTCCTTAGTCTGGCTTCCATGGGGACCAGTTCGTGACTGTATCCGTTGGCTTCCATCACTTTAGGCGGTTCTATGCGCACGGTAGGTTTTGCCTGTGGGTCTATGTCGCCTGCTTCGGTCCTTACACGGCCGATGCGGATCTCGATGTTCCTACCACCGGCACGCTCTGGGTCCAATCTAATGGTACCACGTGCGGTATCATCGGTAGGTACACGTATATCGTCAACTATCTTCTGCATCCTACTGTTAGGATTGTCAGCGGTCGCCAGGAAATCGTTGTAGGACGAAAGGTGGTGATTGACTATGTTACGTTGTGTGAAATAAAGGTCTACAAGGTCTCTCATGCCTTTGCCCCCGTGACAAGTCTGTAAGCTACAAACTCCTCCGCCGTTTCACTTTTTCGTACTATTTTTATTATACGCCCCTCATCGATGGGGCCATGTACTGATTCGAGCACCTTAATTCCAGCATCACTCTTCTTAATCTTCGGGAGTTGGTCGCGGGTCATGCCCATCTGAGCAAGGACCGCATCCGAATCTTCCTCGGATAGAAGGTGATGTTCAGGCACAAGTCTGTGTTCTAGAACGTTAAACGAGATATTATTTGCTGCCAAAGTTTCACCTACCTACTGCCCCGCTACGGGATTGCGGGTAACTAGTTTTAAAATCTGTGAATTCCATTTTCCTCATACTTGATCCGCCGTCTGATCGCTCATGAAGTCTACCAGCGGGCCTGAAGGGATTCGAACCCTTGACCACCTGATTAAAAGTCAGATGCTCTACCTAGCTGAGCTACAGGCCCTTAGATAGCTTAAGCTTGTAATATGTGCTGAACTCTTCCTTATATATAAGGCCTTGTTTTTGACGGAGCATATCTTGCATCGAACACACTTAACGCCCAACCAAGTATACGTAATGATAAATGTTTTTCTTAAAAGAAAGGCAGTCCTAGGTGTTTTCGGAATATCTATTATAACGGAATCACAATCGGGAACCGTTATGGTCGATCTCCTTGAACTCAAAGTAGGCATGGCCCGCAGACAGTCTGAAACTGGGTATGGACGAGCTAGGATAGATACTATTTCTCGTAACGCCCTAGGACTTGAAGTGGGGGATACGGTGGAGATAAACGGACGTAACACTGTGGTGGCCAAAGTCTTCAAAGGGGACCCGGAAGATGAGAACCGAGGGATAATACGTATCGACGGCCTGACCAGGACCAGCGCCGGTATTGGAGTTGACGATACCGTAAAGATAAAAAAATGTACTCCATTGCCTGCGGAGAAAGTCACACTTGCACCGAACCTCCCTGAAGGTAAGAAAGCGAATTACAGTGAAGGCATCGAATCTGTCTTCCTAAAGGATCTTACGGGAAGACCGTTGATCAAAGGATTGAATATACTGTTACCGAACGTGGCGCTTCTAGGGAACCGTTCCACATTCTCGGTTGTCGGCACCGTACCCCAAGGTCCAGTAACGGTGATGCCGGAGACCGTGATCGTCCTGAAGGATTCTCAGAGTAACGGTAAAAAGGTCCGTAACATAACTTATGACGATATCGGTGGCCTTAACGGTGAATTGAAAAGAATCCGGGAGTTAGTGGAACTTCCGTTGAAACATCCTGAACTTTTTGATAGACTTGGGATAGCCCCTCCTAACGGGGTGTTGATGTACGGACCTTCCGGTACCGGTAAGACACTTATCGCCCAAGCCGTAGCCAACGAATCCGGTGCCTCTTTCTATCCGGTACAAGGACCAGAGATAATGGGCAGTTACTATGGACAGAGCGAGGAACGCCTACGTGAGATATTCAAAGATGCTGTGGAAAACGCACCTAGCATCGTATTCCTGGACGAGATAGATTCTATCGCACCTAATAGGAATTCCGTCTCCGGCGAGGTGGAGAAAAGGGTGGTGGCCCAACTGCTCACATTGATGGACGGATTAAGCGATCGGGAAGGTGTTATCGTCATAGGGGCCACAAACAGAGAGGAATCCATCGACCCAGCATTAAGGAGACCAGGGAGATTCGACCGGGAGATAGAGATCGGCGTACCCGGCAGGGACGCTCGGAAAGAGATATTGGACGTCCACACCAGGAACATGCCGATAGCCGATGATGTCAGTACAGATGAACTCGCGGGGATAACCCAGGGATTCGTGGGTGCAGACCTTGCAGCACTTTGCAGGGAGGGTGCCATGCAATGTTTGAGCTCCCATATGGGGGAATTGGACCTTGACAAACCCATACCTGTTGAGAAACTTGTTGAGATGAGAGTTACCATGCAGGATTTCATAGAAGCCTTAGGGGACGTGGAACCCAGCGGAATGCGTGAAGTGATGGTTGATATCCCCAAGGTCACCTGGGGGGACGTAGGCGGCCTGGACAGTATAAAGGACGAGATACGCGAGGTGTTCATACCCAGTGAGGGTTTGAAGGCTTTTGAGAGGCTCGGGATAAGTCCAGGTAAAGGGCTCCTGTTGTACGGCCCGCCCGGTACCGGTAAGACACTGGTAGCCAAAGCTGTGGCCAACGAATCCGGTGCAAATTTCATATCGGTAAGTGGGCC
>CAYJDU010000063.1:0-5532 GCA_964369035.1 uncultured Methanomassiliicoccales archaeon
TCTTGATAACGGTCTTGGAAATACGCAAAGTACCGTCTTTCTTCCTGCGCATAGTATCCTTCGCGTCCTCCTTATCGAATTTGGAGATCCAAAGGTCATCGCTCTTGTTCATGCGCTTTCTTGTGATGTATCTCATTTTTCGTTCGGTTATGCGGTCAAGAACCAGTTTCGCATCCCCTCCGGCATCAAAGACGAACAACGAATCATCACGTAGGTCGCCGATGATATCGTCCATGATCTTGACGAACTGGACGGAGTCGGAGGTGTTGCCCTTATCCACCGATAAATGGAGCGGGATATTGATTGGATCCCTCAACTCCACGGCACCGAAGTTCACCAGTCTCAGCGTCGAGCTTAGGAACAACATCAGACGCGTATGGAATCTACTTCTTGAAGAAGTACAACCTAACATTATTAACCAGCAAACTGATTGCCAGTTATTCTAATCCGTCCAGGTGAAGTAATGCAGTTCGATGATATCCTTAGTAAATACCGTGAAATCTCTTTCAGCGAATCAGACAAAGGAACACGTTTCGAGGAACTAATCAAAAGGTATCTGAGGACCGATCCTCTCCACTCCCCGAAGTTGGAACAGGTATGGACCTGGAATGAATTCCCCTTCCGTAAGGAGATCAGCGACCACGACACAGGGATAGATCTGGTCGCTAAAACCAAGACCGGGGATTACTGGGCGATCCAATGCAAATTCTATGCAGAGGACCACAGAGTGTCCAAGGAGGACATGGATACCTTCTTTTCCACCTCTGGTAAGAGATTCAAGGATGATTCGGGAGAATACAGGACATTCTCGGAAAGGCTGATCTTCGCCACCACCAACAATTGGACCGAGACCGCCATAACGTCAACGGAGAATCAGACCATACCGGTCGCGAGAATAGGTTTGAACGACCTCAGGGATGCGCCCGTCGACTGGGCTGCGATCGAAGAGGGTTTCCAAGGTGTTCCTGCAAGGAAGCCTAAATTTAAACTTAGGCCTCACCAGCAGGAGGCCTTCAACAAGGCCATCGAACATTACAAGAAAAACGATAGGGGCCAGATGATCATGGCCTGCGGTACCGGTAAGACGTTCACCTCGTTGAGAATAGCCGAAGCACTCTCTGCAGACGGTAACCGTTGCGTACTATTCCTAGCACCCTCCATCGCCCTGGTCAGTCAGACACTTAGGGAATGGACTGCTAATGCAGAGGATGACCTGAACATCATCGCCGTGTGTTCAGACCCCAAGGTGACCAAGGCGGCTAGGAGGCGGGACGATATCAGCGACCACGTCGAGGACCTGGGAGCTCCGGCCACCACCGATCCGGACAAGATAGTCAAACAGTACAGGAGTGGCGACGGTCCGACCGCCATATTCTCCACTTACCAATCAATAGATGCCGTCATCGAGGCCCAGAGGGCCGGACTTCCAGAATTCGACCTCATCGTATGTGACGAGGCCCACAGGACGACGGGCGCGATAATGAGCAAAGAGGAAGAGAAATACTTCACAAAGGTACACAGTGACGATAACGTCACGAGTAAGAAACGTCTTTACATGACGGCCACGCCCCGATTGTACGGTGTCAAGGGAAAGGAGGATGCCGCCAAGGAGTCAATCACGCTCTGCTCGATGGATGACCCCGAGACGTACGGTACCGAGTTCTACAAGATCGGGTTCGGTGAGGCCGTTGATCAAGACTTGCTGTCGGATTACAAAGTTTTGATCCTAACCATAAAGGAATCCGATATGCCCGAGGCCATCAAACGCAAAATAGAGAACATGGATTACGGGGCGGAGGTGGACACCGAGACGGCCAGTAAGGTCTGGGGATGCATGAACGCACTAGCTAAGAACATGGCTTACGACAAGACCGTCAAGAACACCGACCCGGGAAAGATGCAATCTGCCGTCGCCTTCGCCAGGACCATAGCGTTATCGAAGGACTTGACGGATATATTCAACAATTTATCTAAAACTCCCATGTCCCCCGTCGATCTCGAGATGAAGCATATCGACGGTACAATGAACGCCTTCAAGCGTGATGGTCTTCTGAACTGGTTGAAGGGTGGAGATCCGGACTGCAGGGTATTATCGAACGTCAGATGTTTGAGCGAGGGCGTAGACGTACCGGCATTGGATGCGATAATGTTCCTGAGCAACAAGAACTCGCTGATCGACATCGTCCAGTCGGTCGGCAGGGTGATGAGAAAATCCTCCGGCAAGAAATACGGTTACATCATAATTCCGGTGATAGCACCGGAAGGGATGGATGCGAACGCGGCCCTGGACAACGATGAGAGGTATAACGTGATCTGGCAGGTGCTACGTGCCTTGAGGTCTCACGATGAGAGACTCGAGGCTGAAGTGAACACGATCCAATACAGCACGAATCGGTCCGGTAAGATACAGTTAGCAAGCCTCCAGAGGAGCAGGCGGGACACGACGGGCGACGATTATGACATCGGCAGGGAGGCAAGGCAATACCTTCTTGACGATTTCGAGACCGCGATGATGGCAAGGTTGGTACTAAAGGTCGGTGATCGCAATTACATCGAGAACTGGGCCAAGGACGTTGCCATAATAATGCCGGAACTGATCGACCGCCTGACGAAGATATGCCGTCACGAGGAGTACGGATACAAGCAATTCAGACCCGCATTCAAAAGATATGTGAAAGGTCTCAGGGAGAACATCAACGGGAATGTTTCCGAAGACGATGCCATAAACATGCTGGCACAGCAGATAATAACAAAACCGATCTTCATAGAGCTCTTCGGTGAAGACACGTTCGTACAGCAGAACCCCGTATCCAACACAATAAACGAGATGCTGGACAAGATCGGCGCGAAGGACGCCCTCGAAGGCATAGAGTTAGAGGGATTCTACAAGAGAGTGAAGCACACGTTATCAAAGATCGATACGAAGGATGGCAAACAGAAAGTCATCACCGCCATGTATGAGAAGTTCTTCAAGAACGCCTTCCCGAAGGATCAGGCAATCAGCGGCGTTGTCTATACCCCAATGGAGATCGTGGACTTCATACTACGATCCGCATCCGACATACTGAAAGCGGAATTCGACATAGATATCAACGATGAGGATGTGAACATACTAGACCCGTTTACCGGAACGGGCACGTTCATCGCCAGATTGATGGAATCCGGATTGATCTCAAGGGAGGACCTGGAACGCAAGTACAGGAACGAACTCTTCGCCAACGAGATAACCCTCCTCGCCTACTACATCGCAGCCGTGAACATCGAGAATACGTTCTCGCGCATTACGGAGTCCGAAGAATACATTCCCTTCGATAACATCATTCTAACGGATACATTCAACATCGAACAGATCTGCAATCAGAAGACTGTACAGACGGATCTCACAGGTGAAGAGGTCTTTAAGGAAAACAAGGAAAGAATTAGAAAGCAACACGACACGCACATCACGGTTATCATGGGCAATCCTCCTTATGGAGCCATTCAGAAATCGGCCAACGATGATGCCCGGAAGAGATCATACAAGGACGGTGTCGATAGCGCCATCCAGGAAAAATATCTTGATGATAAATTATTTGATGTTAAGAAGGGAAATGTGAATTCCGTCTACGACAACTATGTTAGAGCGTTCCGATGGTCCACCGACCGTATCGGAAACAATGACGGAGCGATATTGTTCGTCACACCCAGCGGATGGCTCACCGGCAGTGCATTCGTAGGTTTCCGTAAATGCATTGAAAGGGAGTTCTCCAAGATTTTTGTGTTCGATCTCAGAGGGGATCAGAACGGGCAGAATTGGAGGGAAGAGGGAGAGAAGGTTTTTGGACAGGGTTCGAAAGTCGGCATATCCATTACTTTACTTATCAAGCGTAAGGACTTCAAAGGCAAGGCAAAGGTCCACTATGTAAGCACAAGAGATTACATGAAGCGTCAAGAGAAGTTCGATCTCCTCACAACATCCCATTCGTTCTCAAAAATGCAGAAAAAAGGCTCTTTGAAAGTTCTTGATGTGAAGGACAACGGAGATTGGATAATCGAGCGTAATGAGCTGTTCCAAGAACTTATCCCGCTTGCCGGAGACACATACAAGAAGTTCGAGAAACACGTTGAGGAGACGGTTTTTGTTGGATATACTAATGGATTTAAAACTAATCGTGATGCATGGTCATACGATTTCTCCAAAGAACAACTTGTAAACAATATGAGAGGAATGATAGACGAATATAATTCTCAAACTGCGAGTGGGAAGATTGTTTACAACCCTGAGAAGATATCGTGGTCTGGAACATTGGAAGCATGTTTTAAAAGGGGGGATAAAGCAGTTTTTGATCCCGAGAAAGTAAGACCTTCATCATACAGACCATTTAGCAAAAGATGGTTCTATTCAGATTCTATGGTGATTGAAGGGGTATATCAGAACCCAAGATTATTCCCAACACCTGATACAGATAACCTTTTGATATGTATTCCGGGAGTAGGTGTCAAAAAGGATTTCTCATGTCTCATGACTGATAGGATGACTGATTTAGAAATAGTTGGAAAAAGCCAATGTTTTCCACTCTACTGGTATGAGGATCAGAGCGAAGTAAGAAACAAAAATAAACAGAAGAGCCTCCTTGATGATTCGGAGAGTTTGATTAGACATGACGGAGTGAGTGATTACGCTCTAAGGTACGCACAGAAGAAGTACGGAAACTCCGTGACCAGGGAGGACATATTCTTCTATGTTTACGGTTACCTCCACTCGCCCGAATACGCGAAGGCATTCTCTGCAGATCTAAAACTTTCTCTTCCACGGATAGATTTCGTAGATGAAGTCGATGATTTCTGGGCATTCTCCAAGGCAGGCAGGGAGCTTGCAAAGCTTCATCTCAATTATGAGGATGTCGAAGCACCAGAAGGTTTGACCTTCTCTGGAAAATCCGATATAGAGGATCTATTGAGGAATGGCGATATGTGTCGTGTAAACAAGATGAGGCTATTCCCCGAAAAAAGGAAGTTGACCTACAACCAACACCTCACGATCGAGAACATACCCGAGGAAGCCCTCGAATACGTTGTGAACGGCCGCAGTGCACTGGGATGGATAGTCGATCAATATCAGCATAAAAAGGACAAGCAATCCGGTATAGTCAACGATCCGAACGAATACGCAGGCGGCGAATATATTCTGAAGCTCGTACTATCCGTCATAGGGGTCAGCGTAAAGACGATGGAGATTGTGAATAGCCTTCCATCTTTGAATTTATCAGATCCGAAGGAAGAGGACACCTCTCTATGAGGTCGTCGTTCAAACAAGAAAGGGCAGGTCTATCGAGTTGAACATGTTCACGTAATCACACTCATTAACCAAAACCTCTTTTACCATATTCAAAAGGAGTTCCTTTTGATTAGGTTACAAAAGCATGAGTAAAACCGTTGAGATATAAATACAAAAAATGGTTTTGGTTAATGGTGTTTTTGGTTAAGTGAAAAGAGGTCGTTACCCCTACACTTTCGGTGTAAATTCGTATAACTGTAACCGAGTGTTTTCGC
>CAYJDU010000064.1:0-5514 GCA_964369035.1 uncultured Methanomassiliicoccales archaeon
GCACCTGGTGATGCCATCATCGCCTCAGGTCATATGGGTGACCATGGTATCGCATTGATGTCCTTCCGCGAAGGCTACGGTTTTGAAAGTGATATCCAAAGCGACGTTGCACCTCTTAACATGATGATAGAGAAAGCACTGAAGGTCGGCGGCATAACGTCGATGAAGGATTCCACCCGTGGCGGGCTTGCCAACACACTTAACGAACTAACATCCAAATCCCATGTGGGAATGGAAATAGAATACACTTCCATACCTTTGAGAGATGGGGTCATCAACGCCTGTGATCTATTGGGCCTTGACCCTTTGAGCATCGGTAACGAAGGGAAATGCGTCATAGCATGTGTACCAGAGATGGCCGATGAGATCCTGAAGGCTATACGATCTACTCAAGAAGGAAAGGACGCTTCTTTGATAGGATATGCCAACGACGGCCGGGAAAGAGTGATACTTAGGACCGAAATAGGCGGCAAGAGGATACTCGAGCCTCCTGTAGGCGATCCGGTACCGAGAATCTGTTGAGTAATCGCGTTCATTTGAAATATACGTACTCCAGTACTTTAGTTGAGCGCATATGGTTACTTTCATACCTTTTCCTGGATATAGACCTGCAATTAAAGATGGAGAAAGAATAGAGGATCGCATCAGCCCCCCATACGACGTTATCGATGGGGACCAGCTTATGGAACTTCAGAGCAGGTCACACAATATAACGAATTTAACATTAAATCCTGACGCGAATAAAAGATATAACGGGTCCAGACAGGATCTGGACGAATGGATCGCCGAAGGATATCTCAGACAGGATACGGATTCTTTCTATATCTATCAACAGACCTTCCAGGACGAAGATAAGACACTGGTACGTACAGGCATAGTAGGACTTCTGAAGACGGAACCTTACGAGGAAGGTAACATTGTACCCCATGAGGAGACTTTCTCCAAAGTGAAAGTGGACAGACTGAACCTCTTAAGGGACATGGAAGCCCACCTTGAATCCATATTTGGAATCCATGAGTCCTTCGACCACGAACTTTACCGTAAGATCAGGGATAACTCGACTTTAGTCTGCAGATACGTTGACGACGAAGGCGTGGAACACAGATACTCCCGTTTGACCAACGAAAAGATCTGTAACGAGATAACTTATGAGATGAGCCAGCAGAAAATGCTCATCGCAGACGGTCACCACAGATACGAGACCGCTCTGGCGTATTCACAAGAGAACCCTGGAGTGGAGAAGAAAGGTTACGTACTTGCGACCCTGGTCTCCGCTGAGGACCCAGGACTTGTGATATGGCCTACTCACCGCCTTATTAAGACCGATAGCATTTCCGAGAAGAACGCGATAAATAAGATCACTGCGACATTGGAGACGAAAGAGGTCACCGAGAGGGAGATGGTGAACGAACTTGGGGACTGGATGATGGGACTTAGGTTCCGTTCAGGAAAATGCTATCTGGCACGTTACTCAGGCGAGGGACTTTACACCCTTGATACCTATGTTGCACAGGAAAAGATACTGAAGGACGTTTACAAGTGGGATGACGAGAAGTGTAAGGTGGATTACGATGCCCAACTCCCGTCGGTCATCGGGAAGATGGACGACGGACGTTATGATTTGGCCATTATACTCAACCGGCCGAAACTGGAAGAGGTATGGGGCCTTTCCATGAGAGGTATGCGTATGCCTAAGAAGACCACGTTCTTTTTCCCGAAGATTTGGTCCGGTTTCGTGATATACAAAATGGTCTGAATCATCCATCAGTAAGAACGCAGGTTCCAGTGAGTAACGACGTTATCGATGTACGTGTATCGTTACAGTTGGACCTACGGATGGCCCGAAGGCCCAGAAGAGTGCTATAGAGGATGAACTCCCGCAAAGATTCCAGGGGACCTCTCCGAAGAGCCGCTACGTCATATTTGGAGAACGTACTCTTGCATGAGTAGTATATCCATTCTGAATATGTCATTCAGATAGCCTAAAGACGAAGCTTCAATCCCATGTGTAAGAATATGATCCTTACGGGAATAAGGGGCTTGGAAAGAGTATCTAACGTCCAGACACCACGAATGTGTAACATAACGTAAGTTGAAAGTCTAAGGGAAAAATGGAGCCGCTGGAGGGAATTGAACCCTCGACCTGCGCATTACCAATGCGCCGCTATACCCCTTAGCCACAGCGGCCTTTGGCTGGCTAAACGATATGTAATTGATAAATGTTCTGGTATAATTCCATAGCATCGACCACATTATTGGACGACCGACTGAATTAAATGATATGGGTATGTTTAACATCTTACATGAAGAAAGAAATGAGCTCCCTAGACGTGCGTTCTGTAGTGTCAGAGATGACGGCCCTAGAAGATGCCCATATGGACAAGATATTTCACTGGGGTGCAGGCAACGTACTTTTTCGAATAAGTATAACTGGCGGGAAAAAGGAGTTATTCTTCAAAGATAAGAAATGGCTGCACATGCCGACGGATAAACCTGAGACTCCCACACTGCCAACGTCCTTCGCCTCATTCATGCGAAAATACCTTAATAACGCCAGGATCGGAAAGACCAGACAGGCAGGGTTCGATCGTGTTGTCATAATGGAATTAAGGAAAGGCGATATAGAATATCAATTGGTCTTCGAGATCTTTGGAGGAGGTAACGTGCTCCTAATATCCGAAGGTAAGATCGTTAACTGCCTTATCCATAAGACCTACAGGGACCGAGCTACAAGGCCTGGAGAGGAGTACGTCATCCCTGTACCGCGGTTCAACCCTGGAACATCGTCCTATGACGAATTCATCGCACTATTCCAATCCTCTGGTTCGGATACCGTAAGGACTTTAGCGACCACCGTGAACTTGGGAGGACAGTATGCGGAAGAGATCTGCGTCCGTGCAGGTATAGACAAGAATATCTCCGCATCATCCGTTTCTGAAAAAGAATTAAAAGTCATCTTTGAAAAGATCGAAGAACTTGTCTCTTCGGCAGAAACATCGCCTGAACCCACGGTATATCGCAAAGATGGAAAGATCGTGGATGTGGCACCGGTCAATCTTCTTTCCTTCAAAGATGCTGAAGCAGAACGCTACGATTCGATCTCACTTGCCATAGATGCGATGTTAAAAGAGGAAGAGGTCAGCGTAGTGGAGAAATATGTTGACCCAGACATCTTGAAACTCAAACGCAGGATAGAGAAACAGCAAGAAACCGTAATCGAATACGAAATGGATGCCGAAGAATACCGTCTACAAGCTGACGCTCTGTATGCGGATTATGATAAGACCAACACACTTCTAAAGGTCCTAGGCGAACAATCGGAGAAATTGACCTGGGAGAAACTGGCTGAGGGGGCCATGAAGATCCCTTATGTCTCATCCATAGACCCAGCTAAGAACACGGTGACCGCGGTCATCGGAGAACGTAAGACGACTTTGAATTACACCAAGACCATTGATGCTAACGCCTCCGAGATATATCAGAAAGGCAAAGACATAGGCAGCAAGGGGAGAAGGGCCGAAGAAGCTCTAAACACCAGTCGTAAGGAACTTGAGAAGAAAGAGAAGGGCTTCGCAAAAGAGAAGCATCTGGCACTTACACAGGCCCAACCTACGAAACAGTTCTGGTTCGACCGTTTCAAGTGGTTCTTCACAGAATCAGGAAAACTAGTGGTGGGCGGTAAGGACGCCCACAGTAACGACAGGATCGTGAAGAAGCACATGAAGGATGCGGACATATACGTCCACGCGGACATCCACGGTGCTCCATCGGTGATCCTGAAGGAAGGTAATGAGGCCACGCCGGAAGAGCTGGTACAGGCTTGCGCTTTCGCGTTCTGTCACTCTAAAGCATGGGTATCCGCAATGTCCGACGGAAGTGCGTTCTGGGTGTACCCTGATCAAGTCAGTAAAACCCCCAATCCAGGAGAGTTCGTGCCTCGTGGTGCTTTCATCATACGTGGGAAAAGGAACTATGAGTATCATATTCAAACCGAACTTGCAGTGGGCGAGATCGATTATCTCGGGAATCGCAAGATTATGTGTGGTCCCAAGTCAATTGTTAAAAAGACCTCAGAAAAATATTTTGTGATACGTCCCGGTAGAGGAAAGAACAAGAAGACACCCAACGATATAGCAAAAGCCTTCGATGTTCCAGAAGAAGAAATATCAAGGATTCTGCCTCCAGGGGATTCTGAGATTGTCGAGAAAGTATGGCCTAAGGATGTGGAAGTCTAATCAAATATGGCGCTCGCGCCGGAATTCGAATCCGGGTCAAGAGATCCGCAATCTCTCAGGATATCCAGGCTACCCTACGCGAGCAAAAAGTGCGGAAAAAAGTCTTTTAACTAAGATGTTTAGATTTCAGGGTGGGACATGTAGCGAACTATGTATCCAGCTATCCTGTTTCTCATAGGAATCGAGGTTACATCTGTAAGGGCGCTAACCATTTCCTTATTGGCATCAAAGTCCTTACTGAAGGCCTGTGGATACTTCTCAACGAGCTCTATAGATACTCTTTTAATGTATGTGGGTCTGATTCTTCCCATATTTTCACCGAATGAACCGATTAAGTAGATGCTCTATTTAATCCTTTTTAACTCTTTTGGGACGTCCGCAGGATTTATCGCCTTCAGGACACGGGGCCGTGACACATAATGGCCCTGCATCCTTGAAGATCGTCGGCGAGACCTCCTTACATAAACGGAGCATTTCTTCGGACATCTCCCGTATCTCCCATTGTGCCCTTTCACAGCATCTCAATGAGAAGAAGTGGAGGAGTTCCCGGGCGTTCATAGTTAAAGTGATGTTTGTTGTACACCCGTTGGGCAGGATATATCTGGCATCTTCCACAGGGACCCTCTCTGCCAACTTGGAGTAAGCGTCCCAGATTGACGCCATAGATTCTTCGTATATAGCCAGCGCCTCAGGGTCTTCGGCTATAGTGTGTGGTGTTACGTACGTTGGTTCCTTCATCGTCACATATCTTTGGGATTGTTGGGAGAACGAGGCGATACGATGTCTTACAAGCTGATGGGTCAGGGACCTGGAGACCCCTGAAACGGAAAATGTAAACACGGCGTGTTCTATCACCGATCTGTGTCCCATCCCGATTATCGAACTAAGCGTCTTCTCTGGGTCTCCCGTGCCCATGATCTCATCTGCAGGTCTATCGGAATAACATGACCTGCCTGCCGCGGCACATATATCGTCGGCATTCCGAGTATAAGAAAGCAATGTGACCTTCATTTTATTCAAACCTATCATACCATATATCGGACATTATATTTGCGATCGCTTTCTCATCCCTGATCTCAGCCAGACGTATCGTTCTGATATCCATGTCCTTTGGTAACAGAGCGATCATCCCTTCCACATGAGCGTCACCTACCACGGCGATCATCTTGTTATATGTCTCGGATGCTTTGATTATCTCATTAACCATCATCTCATTGCGTTCATCGTGGAGGATACGCATCATGGTGGGATAACGACGTCTAAGGTCTTCCATATGTTC
>CAYJDU010000065.1:0-5379 GCA_964369035.1 uncultured Methanomassiliicoccales archaeon
GTATGTTTAACGTTAAGACTGGATGCTGAATATGCTATGTTCCCGATGATGTTCTCAGGCAAGAGAGGTCTCATGTTCGGGGCCTTTCCATCAAGTACGATGATATCAGCATATTTCCCGTTCTCTATGGAACCGATCTTGTCCGCCATTCCTACGGCCTTTGCACCGTTTATGGTAGCGAAATCCAGAAGTTCCTGAGCTTTTGCTACGGTGGCATCCCATCTGCTGGCCTTCTGTAGGAGTCCCAGGATCTTCATCTCAGAGAACATGTCCAAGGAATTATTGGTGGTATTCCCATCTGTACCGATAGAGACGTTAACGCCACTGGCACAGAATTCAGGTATGGGTGCTACACCGCCTGTTGCTAACTTCATATTAGATACAGGGCAGGAAGATATTGACATTCCCGCCTCGCCCATGAGCCTGACCTCGTTAAGGGTCAGCCATGCAGAGTGTGCAGCCACACCCCGTGGCCCGAAGATACCGAGATCGGCAAGCCACTCCCCTGGCCTTTTACCAGTGGACCTACGGTGATTGTTGACCTCTCCTCGGGTCTCGGAAAGATGGAAATTCATAGGTAATTTTTCTTTGTCTGAGAGATCTTTGGCCCCCAGACACGTTTCTTCGTTACATGCATAGACACCTTGAAGTCCTACTCCCGGCACTATCTTCCTCATATTTTTATGAGATTCGCAGAAGTTGGCACAATTCTTCAAAGGATTGCCTTTCTGAGTTGTCTTGTCTTCATCCAGCACACACCAACACAGAACCCCGCGGATACCGGCCTCCTGTGTTGCTTTTGCGATGATGTCCTCCGAATAGTAAAGGTCCATGAAGGTTGTGGTCCCGCCACGGATCATCTCCATACAGCCAAGTTTAGTCCCTATCTCCAGGTCGTGGTCTGTCCTATCCGCATCCACCTTGAAACTGGCATTCAAGAAGTCTGGGAATGCAAGATCGTCAAGGGAACCTTTCATAACGGACATCGCAACGTGAGTATGCGTATTGATCATTCCCGGCATTATCACATCGCCGACGGCTTCGATCTCTTTATCAAAAGACCCTTTGTATCCAGGACCTACGTAGATTATACTCTCATCCTCGACTACCACGTCACCTTTGAACACCTCTCTTTTAGGATTTTGGGTGACGACCCATCCGCCACGGAATACCGTTATCATAGGACGCATAACCTAATGCCCCCGTATAACATTTTTCCCAATTTCCAAAAGCGGATATATCTTTAAGTCGTGGGGTGTCACATGTCAATACGCATTGTTTTTCTAGGGACCGGAGGCGGTCGGCATACGACAATGTATCAGACACGCAGTACTGGCGGCTTTCTCCTGATGAACGGAGATAAGATAGTCCATGTGGACCCAGGCCCTGGTGCACTGACCCAGATGCAGAGAATACAATATGACCTTACCAGAACCAGTTCTGTCGTCATATCTCACGCCCACCCCGATCATTATGCCAATGCAGAATCTGTGATAGAAGGCTGCTCCTTCGGCGGATGGAAAAGAAGGGGACACATATATGGCAGTATCACGGCCATCGAGGGACGTGGTGACCTTGGTCCATGTATCTCAGGATATCATCAGAAGATCGCCAAGGACTGTACAGTCATAGTGCCAGGGGATGTTGTCACCATAGGCGGGATGGTCACAGATATCTGTAAATCCGAACACAACGACCCTACGACGGTTGGAATGAGATTTCATACGAATAACGGGATAATATCCTACGTAAGCGATACGGACTATGATGATAGCTTAGCCGAACAGTACGTCGGAAGTAGAGTATTGATATTGCCGGTGACAGCACCTAACGACCTACATATCAAAGGTCATCTGTGTACGGACCTGGCTATAAAATTTATTAATATAGTTAAGCCTGAACTCGCCATATTCATACACTTAGGTATAGTGATGATACGTGCTGGACCTGAACTACAGGCTAAAAAAGCTGAGGATGCCACGGGAATCAGGACCATAGCGGCACGGGACAGGATGATCTTGGATGTTAACGAGCACATCGAAATCTCTGACGCGGAGATATTTGAACAGGGATGGATACCTGATACGTCCCCTTGACGCTCACACAGGGTAAAACCCGTAGGTCTTCGGCACCGTCGAGTATGTTCCAGGCGGTACCCATTCTTTGAGCATTACCTCTGATTCTTCGTCGTCTTCTACGGTGGACTTCAGATTAGTGTATCCTAGGATGTGTTGATCGGACGCGGTGGTCTCACACCCATAGTATGTTTTTGTTGTATTCGAATCACTGTCGTAGATGGTTTCAGTTATCAGATATTCTTTTGGATATGTCGCATCATAGTATGGATAAATGAGGGAACTCGAACTGTTCTCAAAATGTATACCAGCTATGACGTGACCTGGCAATATCCCCAGCGCCGTATCGAAACCTGCGGCCTTGAACAAGGCGGCACATAAGAAGGACGTGTCCTCACAATCCCCTGCACCCTGTACTATGGTCTCGGTGGGGAACGCCCAATATTCCTCTAAACCGTAGATTCTTTTGTCAGAGCCCATCAGACTCCCGGGCATGTCATCTTCAGAGAGATCTTCGGGATAGTAACTGATGGCCTTCTGAACAAATGTAAGGATGAAGGATGCGTAATAATGATCGTCGTCTCTGTATGGAAGCGGTATTTGATCGAGATACAATGAACGTAGCTGGTATTGCAGGTCTTCGGTGACAGCACTTCCATCTTCGATAAATGTTTTGAACACTGAACCTAACTGATCGAACCTTACGTAGCCTCGCGGTCCATCATACTCTATGCCGGATACGCACTGGCTGTACTGGAACTTAAGATCAAGTTCGAAAGAATATTCCGGGTATACTGTATCCTCATCGAAGGGGCCTTTCAAGATCTCATAAGTCCACTCATAGTTACGGATGACCTCCCCTCCTACAACGAAGGAACCGATATAATTTTTGAAAAAGGTGGAGACACTAACAGAATAGTGGCCTGGGATGAGAGTACAGGTCATGGATCTCCCGTCCTCGCTGAAGGTGGCTCCATCCGGAACCTCGTATCCTCTCTCATCATAGTAGTAAAACTCGGAAGATGGAGGCAGAGTATCCTCGTCTACGTAATATAGGGACTGATCCAAGGGCCGTATCCCCCACGAACTCATAGACATGGACTTTTCGAAGGTTAACGTGACAGTAGAAAGACCGTCATAGGGATCCGCATCCGAGGGGTCGTTGACCACGGTTATAATCCCCGACCCTATTGCACCGTCTCCGTAAAGTACGTACTCGTCGGCAACAAACGGATTCGCATTAAAGTTAAACAGATAGACAGATCCGAAGAACCCTGCCATCAGAAGGAGGATAACTATTGAAAGAGCGATGCCTGCGTTCCTATGGGATTTCGGGGGTTTTGGTCTTTGATACGTAGGTTGCGAATGTGATTCCTTGCCGAAGTATGCACCACAACTCGTACAGAACGTGGCATCGTCTTCGTTCTTAGAACCACATTCGTGACAATACATGTTCCAGAGACCGATTCGCACATATTTAATTGTGAATAGTTCAAATTACATGATTTTGGATTAAAAATGTCCACGTAAAGGGGACATGCTTAAACGTGAAATGATGATTTCTAAAATAATGAGTTTAGAATCTGATGTGCTGAACCGAATAAAACCGAGGCCGGATGAGATCCAACGTATCACAGCTTCAGCTAAGAAATTGAAAGAGATGGTTGAAGAATATATTGAAAAGAACAGTCTAGCGGCCACCGAGGTAAGATTCGTAGGTTCTTTTGCAAAGGATACTTTCCTTTCTGACCCTGACTTGGACCTTTTCTTGATGTTTCCTCCCAACGTATCCCGGGACAGACTTGAGAACGAGGGACTACGTGCTGGAGAGGACCTACTTCACGGGATACGGATGTATTCCGAACACCCTTACATCAGAGGCGTGTTCGAAGGCCTTGACATAGACCTGGTCCCATGCTATCACTTAGAGAACACCAAAAAACTTCAATCATCGGTGGACCGTACTCCGTTCCATACCGAATACGTACTATCTCATCTGAACCCGGAGCAGAAAGACAGTGTTCGGATGCTTAAAAAATTCATGAAAGGCATCACAGCATACGGTGCTGAACCTAACACAAGGGGGTTCTCAGGCTATCTGTGTGAATTACTTGTAATCAAATACGGGAGTTTCTTGGAAGTTGTGAAGGCCGGAGCAAAATGGAAAGAAGGTGCCTCCATAGAAATCGAAGGACGTGGCCCGATATCTGTTGCACCTCTGACGGTATACGATCCCGTAGATCCAAGGAGGAACGTGGCCTCCGCGGTACATTTGGACACCATGTCACTTTTCATAGTGGCCGCAAGAGCATATATTCAGGAACCTTCGGAAAAGTTTTTCTTCCCCGTAGATCGCAAAGCGATGACATCCGCAGAACTAAGGGCAAAAACCGAACATCATGGCTCACGCTTACTGACCATCATCTTCATGAGGCCTAATGTGATTGAGGATAATCTATATTCTCAGCTCTGGAAGACCCAATACGCACTCACTAGGAAGATGGATGAATTCGATTTCACGGTGCTTAGAGCGGTACATGAGATGGATGATCATGAGATGAGGATCGTCCTCGAACTAGAACGTGACGTGTTATCGAAGACCTTCAAACATGTCGGTCCCCCGGTGTGGGTGCCGAATGCTGAACCTTTCCTTAAAAAATGGAAAGACAACGTGTATGGCGAGCCCTTCATAGAGGACGGAGACTGGAATGTTATCGCTGAAAGGTCATACAATACAGCGAAAGAGATGCTCTCCGAAGAGGCCGCCATAGCGGGTATAGGAAGAGAACTCGACCCGGATACAATGGTTATCAGAGATCATGAGGATACTCTGAGATGTACCCCCGCTGATATCCTCACGGAACTTCTGGACCCTAAGCTCAGTTGGGAAAATTAACCTAAATAGAACGGGGCGTTTATCAGTAGGATCGCAATGCCGGTAGCCAAGAGGAAGAACATGATGTAATTACCTATCATCGCCTTTCCTTGTATCATCTCTACTTTGATACCTAACAGGCCTACGATCTTCTTCATCCCTATCATGATAAGGATACATAATACAAAACCGATGGCCCACATGTGTTCGCCTAGAGTATAGGTGAACGCCCATGCCATACCTGATAAAAGTCCTAATGTGATTGCTACAAAGAACAACTTAGTGTTGAAAAGTTCTTTGAGTATGAACTCACGCTCATCGAACTCTACCGGAGTGAACTCGTAAGTCTCCTTAGGCTCCTCCTTTATTCTTCGTTTCTTTTTAGCCATCCCGCATTAATCCTAGACCTTGCATATAAACATTTATGAA
>CAYJDU010000066.1:0-5323 GCA_964369035.1 uncultured Methanomassiliicoccales archaeon
GCTCAAGTGTCAAATTCTGTCATTTTCAGAATCAAGTGTCGAGCTCAGGTTTGAAACATTATCGGTGATCTAAGATATTGAAAATATGTCGTTTGCATTTCATCTGCCCAGGAGAGTCCATCAAAAATTACTGATGCGACATAACAGAAATAAGATATTCGGACGACGGACATTAAATCCGCCGTCCGTTTTTAGTGTTTCAGTCCTCTTCTACTTCTTCGAACTGGCTGTTATACAGTTCACTGTATAATCCGCCCTGCTCCAGAAGCTCATCGTGGGTTCCCTGCTCTTCGATGTTCCCATCCTTCATCAAAAAGATCAGGTCTGAGTTCCTGATGGTAGAAAGACGGTGAGCTATCACAAAGGACGTACGACCTTTCATCATCGAATCCATGGCATCTTGGATCGCCTTCTCAGTCCTGGTGTCAACGGAGCTAGTAGCTTCGTCCAATATCAGGAGCGGTGCGTTCTCTACTATCGCTCTTGCGATGGTTATCTGTTGTCTCTGTCCCACGGACAGCGACGTAGCATTGTCCAACATGGCGCCATATCCGTTAGGCAGGGTTTTGATGAAGTGATCTATGCCCACAGCCTTGCAGGCGTCCACGACCTGCTCATCGGTCACGCCCTCTTTAGAGTAGATTATGTTCTCCTTCACCGTACCCTCAAATATCCAGGTATCCTGAAGGACCATACAGAAAAGATCACGTACATAGCTGCGCTCCATGTCCTTGATGGACACGCCGTCAATCAGGATGTCTCCGCTGTCAATCTCATAGAACCTCATCAACAGATTGACCATTGTGGTCTTTCCTGCGCCGGTAGGACCTACTATCGCTATCTTTTGACCTGGCTTAACTTCTGCCGAGAATCCGTGTATGATCTTCTTGCCGGGAATGTAGCTGAACTGCACATTCCTGAACTCGATATGTCCCTGGACCTTCGTAAGTTTTTTCGGCTTATCGCTGTCCAAGGACTGCTCCTCTTCCTCAATGAACTCAAATACACGTTCCCCCGCCGCTGCGACGGACTGCATGCCGGCAAGGGCCTGAGCCATCTCCGACAAAGGACTCGTGAACAAACGTACATAGATCATGAACGCAACGATCACGCCTATTGTGATAGTCCCGTTTATGACCATTGCCGCACCGACAACACATACCATCACATATCCGAAATTACCAATGAAGCCCATCAGAGGCATCATCAGGCCTGACAGGAACTGGGACTTGAACGAGCTGTCGGCCAGTTCATCATTTATGGAGTCGAACGTTTTAGCTGCCTCTTTCTGCCCGTTGTATACTTTGACCACGTTATGAGAAGAGTATATCTCTGCCACGTGTCCGTTCATTTTCCCGAGGTAGTCCTGTTGGACACCGAAGTACTTCTGCGAGTGTTTCATAATTAATATGATAATTACAAAACCGGCGACACTGGACAGCGTCGTAACGACCATCATGACGAGATTGGTATACGCCATCATTATCAAGCAACTGATCAGCATCGTTATCGATGTGATCAAAGTCCCAAGACTCTGGTTCATCGACTGGCCCAGTGTATCCACATCGTTGGTTGCACGGCTTAGAATGTCCCCACTACTGGAAGTATCAAAATATTTCAAAGGAAGATTGTTGATCTTCTTCGAAATATCGGTACGGAAGTTAGAGGCCATCCTCTGAGATACCGTAGCCAGGATGTATTTCTGAGTGAACGTCAGTATTGTGCTGATAGCATATACGGCTATGAGTAGGAACCCGATATTCCAGATCGCATCCATATCTATGCTGCCGGCCATCAGGCCGTTGGATATCAGGTTCGTTATATCCATTAATTTATTAGGTCCGACCAGGATCATCGCGGTACCTACAATCGCAAATATGATCGCTACAAAAACTGCGATCCTGTAACTGCCCATGTAAGAGAATATTTTCTTCCAGGCTTCTTTGAACGCCTTGGGCTTCTCAACAGTCATCTCAGACTGTCCCGATGGCCCTTTTCTCTCGCTCATTTCATCAACTCCTCTTCGGAGAGCTGTGAATAAGCTATCTCACGGTAGACTTCGCTACTATCCAATAGAATGTCATGTGTGCCGACCCCCGCGATACGTCCTTCATCAAGAACAACGATAGTATCCGCATCGATTATCGTACCTATCCTCTGCGCAACGATCAGACTTGTAACGCCCGCGGTCTCCTTTTTGAGGGTTTCTCTGAGAATACGGTCTGTCTTGTAGTCCAAAGCTGAAAACGAATCATCGAACACATAGAACTCGGGCTTTCTACATATTGCACGTGCTATGGAAAGTCTCTGTTTCTGACCTCCGGAAAGATTGGTGCCTCCTTCGGCTATATTGGCCCCGTAGCTGCCTTCCATCTTTTCAACGAAGTCTTTACCCTGTGCGATGGCTACCGCCTTCTTGACATCCTCCATCGTCCGTTCTTCGGCCGTGTCGCCGTAGTTGACATTGTCGTATATAGTTCCCGAAAAGATCGTCGCCTTTTGTGGAATGTACCCAATCTTTCTTCGTAATGCCTCTAATTTATAGTCACGGACGTCGACACCATCAACGAGTATCTGTCCTTCCGTAACATCGTAGAAACGGAGAGCGAGATTGATCAGTGTGCTCTTGCCGCTTCCTGTAGACCCGATAAATGCTATGGTCTCCCCTTTTTTTACCTTGAAACTGATATTCTCCAGTACGCTCTCGGCAGCACCAGGATATTTGAAGGAAACATTCCTGAACTCAATCTCCCCATCCCTTCCTCTTGGAGAAGTAGTCATCATACCATCCCTTATCGAGGGCTCGGTATCGATGACCTCCTCGATACGCCTAGCAGCTACAAACGCACGCGGGAGTATCATAAGAACGATGACCATCATCATGAAGGACATTACGACCAGCATAGCGTATGACGAGAACACAATCATGTCTGCGAACAGCATGATCTCTTCACCGGTACCTATGGCGGCCGAGATTAGTGTCGCGCCGATTATGTATATCGACATTGACAACAGGCTCATTATAGCTGTCATCATTGGGAACAATGCCGATAAAGAACGGGTTATGAAAAGATTGGTAGATGTAAGGTCTTCGTTTGCCTTCTCGAACTTCTCCTCCTGATAGTCCTCGGCGTTGTATGCACGGATCACCCTTACTCCGGACAGACCTTCCCCCGTGACCCTGTTGATATTATCCGTAAGTTTCTGGATCCTTTTGAAGCGGGGAACGACCAATACCATTATTATGGCGATTGTTGCCATTAATGCTATTACTGCGACAGCTGTGGCAAGCGTCCAATGAATATCCTTGCTGGAGATCTTTAAGATGGCCCAGATAGCCATTACAGGCGCCTTTATGAGGACCTGCATTCCTATTGCAAAGGCCATCTGCACCTGGGTGACATCATTGGTAGAACGGGTGATCAGACTGGATAATGAAAACCTGCCGATTTCTTCCATAGAGAAGTCCTCTACATTGTCGAACTGCATTTTGCGGACACGCCTACCGAGAGATGCCGCAACGTATGTGGCGACGGCTCCGACCACAATCGCCGCCAAAAGACTGCCGAACGCACATGCCATCATCGGCCCTCCTTCGCCGATCACTTGTCCGACCGTTCCGCCAGGGGTTTGTAGTATTATCGTGATCTGGGTCATATATCCCGGGATTTCGATCTCCAAGTATACCTGCAGACATATCAGCAAAAAACAGAACGCGATGAGGGACCATTCTTTTTTATTCACGTATTTGAGGATCAATTTCAATCCTCCTTGGGCTCACTATATTCTTCATTCAGTTTAGCATTTATTTTGTCGTATGTTGACCTAAAAACCTTCCTTTCCTCATCAGTCAGGTCTGAAAGAAGATAGTTCCAGATCTTTCTTAGCGATGCGTTTATGGATTCGACCGCTTGCTCGCCCTTCTCGGTTAATACGATGCTGTAACGTCTAAGGTCGTCGCTCTCGTTGATCACAAAACCCATTTCCATCAATACACCGAATGTGCGGGTGGTGATCGATTTGTCTACCATCATATAGGTTGCAATCTCTTTCAAAGATGCACCACGGTTGTAAAAAATAGCCAATAGATAAAAACACTGGGAACCTTGTATTCCCAGATGCTCCAAATGCTCTGTCATTTTCCGGTCAATATATTTTTTCATCGCCCCCGGTACGATGTGCTCACCTGATGTCTGCTTCACGAACAGTTGACTTGTCAACTATGTATATAATACTTGTCAAGGATCCGAAGGATGACGTCGAAAATAAAAACTTTTTTTTATATTTCAATTATGAGATATAATAGAACTTATCCGAGTATGGATTCGCCTTATACGTTTCCAGATAATAATGAATTATATGCGACCTATATTTGCCACCTTTATGATGCAATGTCCTATAACCGCTAAACAATATTACACTACATGAAGGAAATATATCTTGCCGGAGGATGCTTTTGGGGTGTCGAAAAATATCTATCTATGATACGAGGCGTAGTGGATACCCAGACCGGATATGCGAACGGCGGTTCAGATAATACTAACTATAAGTCCGTATGCTCTGGCTCCGGGCACACGGAGGCCGTGAAAGTAGTATACGATGAAAAAATAATTACTCTTGAGAAGCTACTTTCTATTTTTTATAGAGTTATAGATCCCCTAAGCGTAAATAGACAGGGAAACGACCGCGGAATACAGTACCGGACGGGTATTTACTACACCGACCCAAAAGACGAAATTGTTGTAAGAGAGTCACTTTTGGCCCTCGAAACGTCCTTAGGAAATAAAACAGCCATAGAATGTATGCCTCTGAATGACTGGTGTACAGCAGAGGAATATCATCAGAATTATCTGGATAAGAACCCGAGAGGCTACTGTCACATACCTTCCCGGATGTTTGAGGAAGCTGAAAGGTCCAATCCTATCCCGGAATATGAAAAAAAGAACAATGAAAAGCTACGGGAAGAACTTACAGAAGTCCAATACGCCGTAACAAGAGAAGATTCGACGGAGCCACCGTTCACCGGGGAATACTGGGACTTCTTCGGCAGAGGTGTATATGTTGACGTAACGACGGGAGAGCCTCTTTTCCTGTCTACGGAGAAATTTGAAATCGGTTGCGGATGGCCGAGCTTCTCTGCACCTGTATCTTCCGATATTGTCATAGAAAAGAAGGATAAAAGCCACGGCATGAAAAGGACCGAGGTACGTAGCAGGTCCGGAGATTCACACCTGGGACATGTGTTCCCGGACGGCCCGAAGCAGATGGGGGGCCTGAGATACTGCATCAACAGCGCCGCACTGCGTTTCGTCCCATACGAGAA
>CAYJDU010000067.1:0-5287 GCA_964369035.1 uncultured Methanomassiliicoccales archaeon
TCGAAGACATAATGGATAGCAATTTTCCAACTGTTGACCCTGAAGACCGTCTTTCTGACGTCCTATTGGTAATGAAAGACACCAACTATCAAGATGTTCCAGTTATGGAAAACGGATCATATATGGGTGTTGTTAGCTACACTTCTGTGCTTAAGAAGAGAAGTGTTAACATGGATACTAAGGCTAAGAGCATGATCAAAGGTGTTCCGATACTCGGTCTGAACGATAAGATCACTGCGATAGCAGAGGCAATAACCGGGAACAACTGCAGGCAACTTCCTGTGATGTCCGGTAAGAAACTCGTAGGAGTAGTTTCCAGGAACGCATTGGTCGACATAGCATCCAAGATAAAGGCTCTAGGCGAAATAAAGGTCTGGGAACTTATGACCAGTCCTGTAAAGAGGGTCGGCATAGATGATATGCTGACCGATGCGTACGACCTAATGACCGAACTGGATACTCTGACGATACCTGTTGTCGACCATAACGAGAACGTGGTCGGCGTGATCGGTATGAAGGAGATCATCGACAACAATTGGAGAGATGACACAAAGACCATAGGTGACGTTAAAAAGCGCCTTAAGACAGAGGTCACCCTCAGATCTTTGTATATCAGTTCACCAGTCGTCATAGGATGGGATGCTACGGTAAAGGATGCAGCCGAACTGATGGTTAATAACGACATATCCACACTACCTGTGATAGAGGATGATAAGCTCGTAGGTATCCTGACACAGTACGATATCATAGAGGTTATTTCCGCGTGTAGGGAAAGAGAGCTGATGTTCACACAGATCAGCGGTCTCCAGGACGATGACAAAAATCTTAGGGAAGCTCTATTTGACATCATTGAGGAACAGATCAGCAAGATCAGCAAGATCTACACTCCGGAAAGCTTGATGCTTCACGTGACAAGATATAACGACAACGGCGACTCTGCGAAGTACAGCGTCACCGCGAGACTATATCTTAAGGGCCATGTGATGAGCTACAAGGAAGTGGGATGGGACCTTCCTCAGACAACTTTGAACCTGATGAAGAAGATAACTGAATCTGTTATGAACCTGAAGGACACCAAAATCAAGTTCCGTCAGCGTCCAAAGTAAAAATTTTCACAAACTCTTTACAAACCTTTTTATTGCCTTCTTTAATAGTGAACTTGGTTCAACATGTCCAAGTATGACTCATCTTTGATAGAGGAGCGGTGGCAGAAGATGTGGAAGGACGAAAAGGTCTACCATTTCGACCCACAGTCCGACGATCCTATCTTCAGTATAGACACCCCTCCTAGGTATGCTTCTGGTTCAATGCATTTGGGTCATGCCACGGGATATTCCATCTCTGATTTCGCAGCCCGATATAAAAGAATGAAAGGTTTCAACGTATTCTTCCCACTTTGTTTCGATGTTAATGGAACACCGATTGAAGTTAGAGTGGAGAAGAAACACAATATCACGAAGCTCGATCTTCCAAGAAAAGAATACCGGAAACTCTGCAGTGATTATGCGAACGGTTTCATCGCTGAGATGAAAAGGGATTTCGAAAGACTTGGGGAAAGTATGGACCCAAGTATTTACTATCAGACCGATGCCGAGTACTATAGAAAAATAACACAACATTCTTTCATAGAACTTTTCAACCGTGGATTGGTCTACAAAGCCAATTATCCTGTAAACTGGTGCCCTCGTTGTATGACAGCTCTCGCTGATGCAGAGGTAGATTACAAGAATAACGTAACTAAATTGAATTTTATTAAATTCGGGATAGCTGGAACAGAGGACCATGTCCTTATTGCCACCACTCGCCCTGAACTATTATGCACATGTCAGGTTGTGGCAGTACATCCTGATGATAAGACAAAACAACACCTTGTAGGAAAGGAACTTGTCACGCCGTTGTTCAACAAGAAGGTAAAGGTCATAGCTGACGATAAAGTGGTCCCCGAATTCGGGACTGGTTTCGTAATGATTTGTACCATCGGCGATAAGGACGATCTAGAATGGGTCATGAAATATCGTCTACCGATGGAAAAAGGTATTGATGAAACAGGGATGATGACCGAACTCTCCGGTAAATATGCGGGCATGTCCGTTGTAGAGGCCCGTAAAGCCTCCATCAAGGACCTAGATGATCTGGGTCTTTTAGAAAAACAGACAGATAACGATCAACAACTGTCGATATGCTGGAGATGTAAAACACCGATAGAGTACCTCCAAGTCCCTCAATGGTTCCTTAAGACCTTGGATTTCAGGGAAAAGATATTACAAAGAGCAGATGAGATAAAATGGCATCCTGAATTCATGAAGGTACGTCTTAAGGACTGGGTGAAATCACTTCAATGGGACTGGGTCATCAGCAGACAACGTATATTCGCAACCCCGATCCCTATATGGGAGTGCGAAGATTGTGATCATGCTGTATGTGCTACAGAGGAGATGTCCTACTGTGATCCCACGGAGGATGGACCTCCCATAGACGGATGCCCTAAATGCGGAGGTAAACTAATTGGTTCCACTGACGTGTTCGACACTTGGATGGACTCCTCGGGATCTGCACTTTATAATACATTCTGGCACAGGGACGATGAGTTGCACAAAAAGATGTTCCCTATGTCCATGAGGTCCCAATCCCACGATATTATACGGACCTGGGCTTTCTACACTATGCTACGTTCCGAACAGATAGTCGGAGGCATCCCTTGGGAAGACGTGATGATCAACGGTTTCATCATGGCCCCGGACGGGACACCGATGCACTCCTCCGTAGGAAACGTAATCGCCCCCGTACCTATCTTAGAGAACTACGGCGCCGATGCACTTCGATACTACGCAGCCACATGCTCACTGGGTATAGACCATGCTTTCAGAGAGCCAGATGTTGTTCGCGGAAGGAAATTCTGTAACAAGATATTCAATCTGGGACAATTCGTCTCCCGCTTTATCGTAAGTAAACCTACAGAAGAATATGGTTCGCTAAGGGTATCCGATAAATGGATACTTTCCAGATATTCCAAGGTCGTGAAAGAGGTTACGGATTTCTTCGAATTATATCAATTCGATAAGGCTTTGAAGTCTCTTGAATCCTTTATCTGGCACGAGTTCGCTGACCACTATGTGGAAATGACCAAAGGTCGTGAGGACGATGCGGTTAAGTATACTTTGTACAACGTGTTCTACGGATCATTGAAAATGATTTCCCCTATCTTACCACATGTCACAGAAGAACTATACCAGACTATTTTCAAACAGTTCGAGGACGTGAAGAGCATACACATAGCAACATGGCCTGAGGTTATTCTCTTAGACCAGGATGCCGAGGACACAGGGGAAGTTCTGAAAGACGTCGTAGCAGCCATACGTTCCTGGAAATCTTTGAAAAAGATACCTTTGAACACTAATATCCCATCTTTGGAACTTGTTGGACCCAAAGCATCTATCTTAGAAAGTGCCAGAGAAGATATTTCTGAGACTACTAAGGCTACGGAGATAATCATAGCTAGGTCCGCTGAGCTCATTGAGGAAGTGGTAGGCGTCAAACCGATACATTCGAAACTCGGACCTGCGTTCAAAGCTGGAGCTAAAACGATCGTGGCCGCGATATCTCAAATGGAACCTGCCGTTATCGCAGAACAGCTAAAGAGCGGTAAAGTGACCATAGAGGGCGATGAGACCTACGAACTAGGTTCAGAGTACTTTGAGCTTGAGACACGCCTTACACTAGGAGGAAAGGCCGTGGAGACCATACAGGTCGGCGGCATCCTCATAGTGATTGGAGTTTGAAAAAAAAGAAGGGGATCACTGTACTACGTCTACAGTGATCCTTTTCCCATCAAACCTCATCTTTGTAAGGTCCATGGTCATTTTCCTTCCGAAGTCCTTGTGGACCTCTACGACAGAAGAATCGGCATCTATCTTGATGTTGCCTATAGAGTACTCCATTATCCTGGCGTTACGAACGATGAATTCCGAAAGTCCTACCTTTCCGAACCCATCCTTCTTTCCAAGGTTTATTTCAAATCTGACCATTCCGAATACGTCTGCAGATTGATCGAAATCCACCACCTTGCGGATAGTATCCTTACTGTCACCTTCGTTATCTGGCACTTCCATTTTTTCAATGGACATCTCTGTGCGCAATTCAAACTCGTGAATAAGATGTTCCTCTTCTGCGGTAACAAAGGATATGGCGATACCTTCCTTACCGGCACGTCCGGTCCTTCCTATCCTGTGAATATAGGTCTCAATATCTTCTGGCGTATCGTAGTTTATGACGAAAGTTATATCCTCAACGTCAAGACCTCTGGCGGCAACGTCCGTTGCCACTAGTATACGTACGGCATGCTTCTCATCATCCTCGCCTTCTCTGAAGGCTTTGAACTCTTTCAGGACCTTTTCTCTCTTGGATTGGTGCATGTCGCCGTGTATCGCTTCCGCTTTGTAATGGAAACGATCAAGACGTTCAATAAGCATGTCCACCATTCTCTTAGTCTGGCAAAAAATAATTGCTTTAGATTTATTGGCGTCAAGTATTCGACTAAGGGCCCAGGACTTGTTACGCCTTCCCACTGATATGTAATACTGTTTTGTAAGATCTAGGACAACTTCGTCCTTGGACACACTGACCTCCGCTGGGTCTTTCATATAATCGGAAGACAGACGTTTGACGCCTTCGGGCATAGTCGCCGACATAAGGAGAGTCTGCTTCTGAGTGGGCATCATTCTTAGTATGTCCTCGATGTCCTCGATGAAACCCATATCCAACATACGGTCCGCCTCGTCGAGTACCACTACTTTGATGGCACTAAGATTCAGTTCCTTACGCTTCATAAGATCCTTGACACGACCGGGAGTTCCAGCTATTATGTCCGCACCCTTATTCAATTTCTTTATCTGGGCTTCGATACTGGCTCCACCGTATATCGGCACACATACATGTTTAGTATATTTTGAGAGCTTTTCCAATTCTTCGGAGACTTGGACGGCTAATTCCCTGGTGGGGGCTAATATGATCGCCTGGGGAATCTTCTGAGGAACGTCTATCTTACCTAAGATTATGGCTCCATAGCATCCTGTCTTTCCTGTTCCTGTCTGAGCCTGGGCAAACATGTCCCGGCCTTCTATCCCTAAGGGTACAGCGGCCTTCTGGATAGGTGTGGGTTCTTCCCATCCCATATCCTCCATTGCTTTGGCCACGTCTTCTGGAATACCCAATTCTATGAACTTTGAGATCATCTAATATCACTTGATCTGAAGTCAAACCGCCTGCGACTTCAACGCAGACATCGCTT